>CALIAG010000001.1 GCA_938041325.1 uncultured Saprospiraceae bacterium
GCAAAACATGAGTATGTTCCTTCATTTCAAAACAAGTAATTCTAACCGACCATTAATCACGAATTTATTGAAAAATAGTAGGTACAGAAAAATTTATGTTGCCCATCTAAAAACGATTCTAAGAGATTATTTTGCCAATGGAAAATACAAGGAACAAGCTGGGAAATATCAAAATGCAATAGACTATTATGTGCAGAACGATGCGAATAAACTCTATTCATACGAAACATTCAAGCAAAATTTAAATAGTACAGTAGAGGCAGGAAAGTCTAAAATTGTAGGTCTTACAGAACTTATGGATAGCAGGTCTACTTATCTTTTAGAACATCCTTTGCTTAAAAGAACTTCATTGAATTTTGAAAATATTAAAGCAGAACAAAAGGATTCCTCTAGTATGTTTTCCGTAAAAGTTTTAGATGCTAAAAAAGTATGGTTAAGATACCGTTCCAAAAGTGGAGAACGCTTTAAAGAAATAGAAATGCAAGATGATGGTTTGAACGAAGATCTTACACCAGGAGATTATGTTTTCGGCGTCGTTTTAAATAATCAAGTCGTTTTAGATTACTACCTGATTGCAGAAGATGATAAAACAGCAAGCCTTTCACCGGAGAAGGCTGCCTTTGAATTTCATACCTTGAGAACAAATACTTCGATAAATGAATGAACGCGAAGCGACTCTTCATTATCAAAGTACATCCAAACGAATAAGTCAACAGTAGACCTCTGACTAAGAATCAGACTGTTAGTCTTCATTTTTAAACAACTTCAATTAAAGGTGCTTATGTAACCTTTTCCCTTTAAAAGGGTAAAAATACTGTCAAAAACCGAGCAATATCCCGTGCTTCAAACATTGAAAATTATGAAAAAAGTTTTCCTAGGAGTTCTCTTCTTTACATTCCTTTTTATATTGGATTCACAAGCCCAAGATCCCAATAGACCAAACTCTATTATTTTTAAAAGAGTCATTACTGATTACCACAGCACACAAGGCGAAGGCGATATTGTGCAATTCGAAAATTATAGAGGTGGTTTTGAAGCCGCATATTTAAAAAATTTAGGCAAAAACTTAAACTTCAATCTTCCTATAAGAGTAGGAGTTTTTAACCTTCCAACCGAGTTGAATAATCAAACCTTTCTCGGAATCGATGGATTGTTACAATTGCAGTTCTTCTCGGATTCAGCTGCCGTGATTCCATACATCACTGCTGGAGCAGGTTTCCAAACAGACGAAAATGATGGCAACAATATACAAGTTCCAGTAGGAGCAGGGCTATATGTTAAGTTGGGAAGATACTCGTATTTGAACTTAGAAGGACAATACAGAAAGTCTTTTGTTTTGGACAGAGATCACATCCAGCTTGGAGCAGGGTTGGGTTTTATGATTGGAAAAATTTTAAATGAGGAAATAACACCTCCGGTAGAGGTCATTGCACCTGATCAAGACGAAGATGGTATTCCAGATCGAGAGGATAATTGTCCAGAAGTTTATGGCGTTGCTGCTTTTTCAGGTTGCCCTGACACGGATGGAGATGGCATTCAAGATGCAACAGACGATTGCCCAGAAGAGGTAGGTCCTGTTAGTACAAATGGTTGTCCGGATAGAGATGGAGATGGTTTTTCTGATTTGATTGATGAATGTCCAGATGCTTCTGGGGTTTACAAAGGTTGTCCTGATTCCGATGATGATGGATTGCCAGATGATAAAGATGATTGTCCAAATCAACCGGGACCTGTAAACAATCAAGGTTGTCCACAAGTGGATTCAGATGGTGATGGAACACCGGATGCAGAAGATAAATGTCCGAATGTTTCTGGACCTAAATCAACGAAAGGTTGTCCTGATACAGATAATGATGGTTTAGATGACAGTCAAGATCGTTGTCCAACATCTTCTGGACCGTTAAGCAATCAAGGTTGTCCTGAAATTACGCAACAAGACAGGGCTATTCTAGAATATGCAATACAAGCAGTTCAATTCGAAACAGGAAGTTCTACTTTAAAAACAGAATCATATTCAGTTTTAAATCAAGTAGCAGGTATCATGACTAGGTATCCTGACTACAAATTGACGATTAGTGGACACACGGATAACGTTGGCGAAGAAAATAATAATCAACAACTTTCTGAAAGACGCGCTAAGTCTTGCTTTGATTACTTAATTTCGAATGGTTCTCCTATTTCTAAAATTAGTTATGTTGGATATGGTGAAAGTCAACCAATAGCAGACAATACTACAAGGGAAGGTAGGAGTATGAATCGAAGAGTTGAATTTAATTTGATTCCTCAATAATATAGAAAAGGGATAGCGAAGAATTTTGTTATCCCTTTTTTATTTGAAATCCTGGACTAAAGAAGAATTTTTGACAAATCATCCTGAAATAATTTGTAATCTGCCAAATCATTATGTCCTCCACCAATTATTTTACTAATTGATGCACCTTGTTCCGATAAGTATTCTGCCTCAGAATAAGGAATTAACTCATCATTCGTACCATGAAAAATATGGACAGGGCAGTTAATTGAAGGAAGTTTTTTAAAATTTTCGAATTTATATTTGACTAATAAATCTACAGGAACGAACTTTATCTTAGTTGATATAACTCTTGGTATACTGGCATAAGGAGTTTCAAGCAAAAGAAAGTCAACTTTGACATCTTGAGCAAGTTGGGTTGCAGGGCCTGATCCCAAAGAACGACCATATAAAACGATTTTTTGATAAGAAAAACGTTCTTGTACTTCAGTGAAGATGAATCTAGAGTCCTCATAAAAAGTCTCTTCAGTAAAAGTACCTGTACTTTTTCCATAAGAACGATAATCAGGCATGATTACATCATAACCCCTTGAAGTAAAAAGAGTTGACCAATAACCCCATCTATCCAATGCCCCTGTATTACCATGAAAATAAATAATTAGTCCTTTAGGATCTTTAACTTTAAAATGAAGCGCGTGAAGAAGAATATCCACCTCAGGTTCGAAATACACTTCATTAAATTCTTTAAATTGAAGAAATTTATAATTTGGTGCTAATTTTGCGGGAAAGAAGATGAAATTTTCTTGTTTTATATACAGAAAAGCACAAATTAAGACATAAATTGCGGCGCCTAAAATTAGAATATTGACCATTTTTTTCTAAAATACAATTGTTCGTAAGTCTCTGAATATTTTATGAGCCCCACACCAAGTTTCAAATCTTTATTCAGGAAGTTTTTATTTAATACAAATTAAAGATACTTGAAATTTGACCTTAAGCAATTGCAAAACTATTATAAACCCAAAACCGGTTAAATAAATGAGAAAATTTACTCTTTTTTTAATGCTAGCCCTTCCTTTTTTGACTTTTGGCCAAAGTAAAATCAATGTTTTACAACCTGATTCCAGATTGTTTGAAGCCTATGATTCTACATATATTTTAACATTAATGGACAAAAATCCATTTTTGATTGAGAGATGGAACTTCTATCTTGATAATTCATGGAAAGTAGCTGACTTTTCTCCTGAAAAAGGAGTATCTTATGAATCTATAACCATACCGGATTTCGAAAATATCAATATCTTATCGTTGGAAAATACCCTCGGACTGAAAAGGCACCATGAGCTGCCTTCAGTTTATCGAATAGAAAATACTAATAAAATATTGGTTTTCTGTTCGGGAAAAGAGTTCATAAGACGTTTTAACGAACATCTTGTAAAAAAACGAGAAGGATAATTTTCTTTTTTTGATAGTTGAACTGTTGATGTAAATATTTGACATTTAACGATACAACAGTTTCCGTAATCCATTTTCATATCTGACCAATTTCTTAGACACACAACCTATTAGTAGGTTCTTTAGTATGGTAAATTTTATATGTTTATGAACTGTAAAACAAGCATAATACTCTTTTTACTTTTGACCTTTAGTTTGACAAATGTTTTTAGTCAGACCTATGTTCTTGATGGAACAGATATTGTCGATTGTACTGGTTTTTTCCTTGACAGTGGAGGAGGAATTGGAGAGTATTCGAATAATGAGAATTTTGAAATAACCTTGTGTCCTGATTTTGTTACAGGTACACATGTTCAACTAACTTTCTCTGCGCCTGAAATCGCGCCCGGTGATCAATTGTGCTTTTTCGATGGGAACTCTACCGCTGAACCAACATTGGGATGTGCAAGTGATTTTACTCCTGGATCAGCATTTATAATTCAAGCTTCAGCTGTAAATCCTACGGGTTGTTTGACAGTAACATTCAATAGTGATGGAAATGCAACTGCTCAAGGTTGGGAAGCACAAATAAGATGTATTGCTGCTTGCCAAATCGTAGAATCAATATTATTGGCAACAGACCCTCCTTTGAATCCTGCTGATACTGGCTGGATTGACGTTTGTCCTGGTGAACCTATTAACTTCTTTGCTGAAGGTTATTACCCACAAAGTGGACAGGTTTATACTCAATCAGACTTTAGTTCTGATTTCACATGGGATTTTGGCGATGGAACTAACGCGATTGGTTTAGATGTAAATCATTCTTATGCAGAGCCAGGTGGTTATATCGTGCAATTGTTAATTCAAGATACCTTTCAATGTAGAAGTACTAACTTTTTGAATATCCGAGTTAGAGTTTCAACTCCACCAGAATTCACGGCTGGAGGTACTTTAGCAAGCACCATTTGTGCTGGAGATACAATCAATCTATCCTCCAATATAAAT
>CALIAG010000002.1 GCA_938041325.1 uncultured Saprospiraceae bacterium
GTTGGAAACCTATGATTTAGGACAAACTTATTACTTATTTGAAGCCAACTCTAATGCAGATGTAGTTTTGCCAGCTTCTTTTATGAATGAAGGATTGGACTTTGGTGCAAGTCAACTCAATACGAGATGGCACAAGTTTTCAACTGATGCAGCTCCTGGTAGAAACTATGACTACAAAGTGAAAATGAGAATAACAGATGTAGACATATCTCCTGAACGAATCAATGAAAGAGAGTACACCGATGAGAAAGAAATTAGAGACGGTTGGGACTATGTGTATGATCAAAATGGAAATGTAGCCAAAGACACTTTGGGGAATGACATTAAAACACCAAGATTTATAATCGTAAGAGCATTCGTTCTTGAAACACACCAAAGTAAAGAAGCGATTGTAAGAGCAAGTATTGATGTACATGATTTGAAAACGAATGCGAAGTTAGATTCAAGACCAATCACGACGACTTACGTTTTTGAAAACTATGCTTCTACTTACCGAGGAGATTCAAGAGCACTGACTAGAGATACGAGAAGAAGACTTGGGAATACACCAGTTGCATTTCCGGATGATGAAGAATTATTAATGAGCGTAGCAAACCGCATGAAATCGCAAGTCAGTAAAGCCGTAAGTTATTTTAGAACGATTTAATTTTGGAAAAAAAATATAGTTGGTTGTAAATTCATGGCTGAAGTTGAAAGACTTCGGCCATTGTTTTTTACTTTCGCGAGAACTTACTTATTTAAAAACAAACGGCACCTTAACGAAAATGATGTTTCCGATTCTTATCATTTAGGTGTCGCACCTATGGCGCTTAAAAAGAAAACGAAAATATTTAGCTAAAAAGGTAGGGCACCTACGGCGCTAGTTTTTATACATAAATAAACTTTTATGCTTTAAACCATTGTACTGAACAATGACTAAAAGCTCCAAAGAGGCGGCACCTTTTTAGCCAAGCCAAAATATATTGTCTCAGCTTACTAGCTGCGATACTTTGTTGAAAATGATGTTTTCGAATTTTGATTAGGTGTCGCACCGATGGCGCTTAAAAAGAAAACGATAATATTTAGCTAAAAGGGTATGGAACCTACGGCACTAGTTTTTATTAAAAATTATACTTTTATACTATAATTGCATTTTGAATTATGAGATAAAAGCTCCAGAGGAGCGACACCTTTATAGCCAAGTCAAAATATATTGTTTAAGCTCCGTAGGTGCGAAACCTAAAATAAAAATAAATGAAAAGCATACTCATAAAAGAAGCCAACATCATCAACGAAGGCGTTCAAATACAAGGTGACGTCCTAATCAAAAACGGAAGAATTGAAAAAATAGCACCTTCCATTGATGTGAAAGCAGATATAGAAATTCGAGCAGAAGGCAAATTACTAATGCCAGGAATCATTGATGACCAAGTCCACTTTCGGGAGCCCGGATTGACCCACAAATCTAATTTGTATACAGAACCCAGATCCGCAGTAGCAGGAGGGACAACTTCCTTCATGGAAATGCCCAATACCAAACCCGCTGCACTTACTCAAGAATTGCTGCAAGATAAATACGACATCGCAGCAAAAAAATCCCTTGCGAACTATTCCTTCTTCATGGGCGCCTCTAATGATAACCTAGAGCAAGTCCTCAAAACAGATCCTAAAACGGTTTGTGGAATAAAAGCATTCATGGGGTCGAGTACAGGCAACATGCTTGTTGATGATCCGGTAACCTTAGAAAAACTATTTTCGAAAGTACCAATGCTTATTGCAACGCATTGTGAAGATGAAACAACGATAAGGAATAATGCCGCAGCATATAAAGAACGATTTGGCGAAGAGGTTCCTATTAAATGTCATCCTGAAATCAGATCCACAGAAGGCTGCCTGATTTCTTCCTCATTGGCTGTTGATTTGGCTAAGAAATACAATACCCGATTACATATTTTACATATTTCGACCAAAGACGAATTGGACTTGTTCACGAATAAAATTCCATTGGCTGAAAAACGGATTACTTCAGAAGTCTGTGTTCATCATTTGTATTTTAATGCAGCAGATTATGCAAAATTTGGTACACAAATAAAATGCAATCCTGCGGTAAAATCCGCAGATCATCAAGAAGCGCTATTACCAGCTTTATTGGATGATCGATTGGACATCATTGCAACGGATCATGCACCGCATACTTGGGAGGAGAAATCCAATACTTATTTCAAAGCTCCATCAGGCGTTCCTTTGGTTCAACATTCCTTGAATGTGATGTTGGAGTTTTATCAAAAAGGTAAAATAAGTTTGGAAAAAATCGTTGAAAAAATGTGCCATGCACCTGCTGTTTGCTTCAATGTTGAAAACAGAGGATTCATCAGAGAAGGGTATTGGGCGGATTTAGTGTTGGTTGATTTAGATAAAAAATGGACGGTAGAAAAAAGCAATCTTCATTATAAATGCAATTGGTCACCGTTTGAAGGACACACCTTTCAAGGCAAGGTTCACTCAACAATAGTAAGTGGTCACCTGGCCTATACAAATGGGCAGTTCAACGAAGAAAAAATGGGCGATAGATTAAGTTTTGTTTAATTAAACTACTTAGACCAGCATTCCCGCAATTGCTCCTGTCATAAAACAAGCGATGGTTCCTCCAATTAAAGCCTTGATTCCAAGCTCGGTTAAGTTTTTCCGTTGACTTGGAGCAATGGCAGAAATTCCACCAATTTGAATCCCAATCGAAGAAAAGTTTGCAAAACCACATAGGGCATACGTTGCAATCAAGACGGATTTAGGATTTAAGGTAATATCTGGGTTGGCTTGCAAATTGGCAAGGTCAACATAAGCAATAACTTCGTTGGCCGCAGTTTTCTTCCCTAGTAATTGTCCGACCATCATTATGTCTTCGGTCGGAACACCTATTAACCAAGCGATTGGAGCGAAAAGTAAGCCTAAAATATATTCTAAATTTAATCCAGTAAACCTGGAGTCGGTAACTTCCATTATGTACTCGTTGATACCAAAAAAACCGCCCATCCACATAAAGACTGCGTTTACTAATGCGATAAGTGCTAAAAATACCAATAGCATTGCTCCAACATTTACAGCTAACTTTACACCATCTGTTGTCCCAATACTAATCGCATCCAAAAGGTTATTTCCCAACTTGTCTCTTGGAATATTGACCTCCGTATTAACGAGCTCAGGATTTTCCTCCGGATATAAAATCTTAGCAGCAACAATAGCTGCCGGAGCAGAAATGATTGAAGCGGTTAAAAAATGGATCGCAAATTCATCTCCTAATAAAACAACAAATACGGCAAAAACACCACCTGCAATCGTCGCCATTCCACCGGTCATCAAACACATCATTTCTGAACGACTCATTTTTTCTAAATAAGGTTTAACAACCAACGGCGCTTCGGTTTGTCCAATAAAAACATTTGCTGCTGCCGCAATAGATTCCGCACCAGATAAGCGCATGATTTTACTCATCAATTTTGCAA
>CALIAG010000003.1 GCA_938041325.1 uncultured Saprospiraceae bacterium
GATTCTCTGATTCTCTGATTCTCTGATTCTCTTAGTTGCTAAATTATCCCGTTGAGTTAGAAATAATCCATGTATAGACATCTTTATTTTCATGCACCTTGGCATTGCACTAATTTGTGCTTAACAATTAAGATACATTGGCTTAACAACTAAGTTACTTAAGCATTTCTATTTCTAGGATTTAATTGAAATTATTAAGCCCCTTAAATGTCAATCTCAACAACAGACAACAAATGAAATTATTATGTTGGATTATTTAGCGCTACAAGGGAGTTCGGAAAACCCAACTTTCGTAACCATACTCTTCACTGTCCTATTGGCTTTTTTACTTTCCTCACTTATTGCTTGGACGTTTGACAAAACAACACAGCAGGTAATGTTACCTGTTGCTTATTTACAATCGTTGGTTTTGGTTTCAATAGTTGCAGCAACAGTTATGCAAGCGATTGGAGATAGTTTAGCGAGAGGTTTGGGTATGCTTGGGGCCTTAGCAATCATTAGATTTAGGACTACACTTCGAACGCCTCGAAATATGGTTTTTACTTTTGCATCCTTAGCGGCAGGAATATCTTGTGGCGTTTACGGATTTACAATTGGAATAGTAGGTACCATCAGTTTTTGTGTTTTTGCATTTCTATTAAGGTATAGTCCTTGGCACACTACGACCAATTCATTGATTGGAGTTTTAAAATTTGAACTCCCCAAATCATCAGTAGCACTAAAAGAGCTTGAATCTATTTTAAATAAATTTTGTAAAAGGTATTCCAAAGTTCGATACCAATTCTCCAATCCTAAGAATAAAAATACAAGTGAGCTCGCTACTGAAAAAAACATCGCGTACGAATATCATTTAAAGCTGGAACATGAAGATGATGCCAAGACATTACATTCTGCTATTTCTAATTTGGCGAGCATCCAATCCGTAAAAATAATTTTTGAGCACACTTCAGAAAACGTTTAAGCATGAAATATATAAATTTTCATCTTGTGGCATTTATCCTAATTCTGACAGGGCTAGTTTTATTTAATTGGCGACATGGAAAAGAAACTTTTATCTTTTTTGGGTTTGCTGAAAATAAAGAATTGGAAATCAGATTGGAACATCCCTCCTCTATCGAAAACATTTATGTAACAGCAGGTAGTAAGGTCAAAAAAGGAGATTTACTAATGGAAGTTACTCGTTCTAGTTTAGAATTAACACAAAGTGACTTGATGCACGAGATTGCAACATTAGAATCACAATTAAAATTTAGAGCGTCTAGTCTCCAATCTTCCATCAACCAATTAGAGGGGCAGAAAGCTGCGAAAGAGAGTGAAATTCAAAGCCAAATTGCTCAATTAGAATCTGAAATTTCCATCAAAAAATCATTAATAAAAGATCTTGAGAGTATCCAACCAATGAATGACTCACAGGGTAAAAG
The DNA here is from genome assembly GCA_938041325.1 of uncultured Saprospiraceae bacterium. Classification (GTDB taxonomy): domain Bacteria; phylum Bacteroidota; class Bacteroidia; order Chitinophagales; family Saprospiraceae; genus CALIAG01. The sequence continues at coordinate 1,422 of CALIAG010000003.1, forward strand.
TCCCAATACCATTAAAATCGAAGGCTTAAAAAAAGAACTTAGATTAGTCGTAAAACCAATTGATGCTCAAATTAAAAAATTAAAAGGCGAACTCTACGCATCTGCAAATCCAATAAAAATTCAGATCAAAAAATTAAAAAATGAATTAGGCATTGTTAATCGAGAAGAAGACAAATTATCCATTTATGCTCCAAACGATGGTGTAGTTGGTTCTATTTTTTGCAAAGTTGGGGAACAGTTTTCAGCATACAATACGTTAATTACTTTTTATCAAAAAAATCCTACTCAAGTTAAGGCTTATGTTTTAGAGAATTTGATTTTGAATGTAAACATGGGTGATAGCGTTTGGGTATCTTCTAGTGTTCAGGCTAATACACAATGCAGAGGAAAGATTATAGGTATGGGATCTCGGATTATTGAAATACCTGAACGACTAAGAAAGAATCCTGCATTCAAAACCTATGGTCGAGAAATTCAAATTGAAATTTCTCCAAACAACGATTTCCTTCAAAAAGAAAAAGTAACACTCAAGTCTATCATCAAAAGAGATGAAAACAAGGACGCAATTCACGCATCCACTCCTCGTAATATATTTGATGAAATTCTGACAAAAAAAGTCAATCAGAAATCAGAATAAAATGAGGAAATGTATTTTTTCATATCTAATCAGCGTCATACCCTTATTTACATTTGGGCAAGTTCCTATTTCAGATTTTTTAAAAAGTTATCAAACTGAAGAGGCAGTCAACTTTCAATCTAGCAAACTCAATAGTTTAAATCAATCTTCTTTCAATTTAGCATACGTTGAAAAATTAGAATTCAGGACAGAGACAAACGAGTTCGATTGGCGCAAACAAGAGTTCTTAGTACGAGCAAGCCCCAACAGTAGAAAGCATGTAAAAACGCAGCGACAATATCAAAAAACAGTTAGTTACATCACTCAAATGGAATTGGCGATCGCAAAAAATCAAGCACTTCGCAAAAGGTATGATCTAATTGTGGATGTTATTTATTTAAAGGAAATTTTATCTCTTAAAAATAAATACGCTCAACTACTCAGTGACAAAGTCACACTATTAAGACGGAGCATTTCCCTAGCAGATTTTGATGTTATGGAACTGATTGAAGCAGAAGATGATGTACAAAAAAACGTTCGGGAAACCATGGACATCATGAACGCCATCATCACCACTGACAATTCAATTCAGCGAATTTTTCCTCTTTTAGAAGAAAAGGGAATAGAGAACGTGAACTTCATAACTGTCAATGATATCAAATTATTTTTAAAAAAATCGAACATCTCTAAAGTTGTCCATCCTCAACTAGAAGTTCAATCGGGAAAAGTATACAACAAAATGCTAGAATACGAATGGGAAGTTGCTAAAACAAAATTCTCTCTTGGATTCGTACAAGCCCAATATGGCTATGACTCTAATGACAATTTTCGAAAGAGTTTTTCTATTGGAATTGGCTTTGACATTCCATTTAAGAGCATGGGACGTATTGAATTAAATGAATTAGAAATTAGTATTCATGAAAACGAAAGTGAATTCAGAAACTTGAAAAATGAAATTTCGGAAGGTAGATTCAGGCAACGACAAGAACTCGAAAATCTAATTAGAAAATACGATTTGGTCAATCAACAACTTAAAGAGGGGCAATCAGAATATGCCTTAAAAGAATATCAAAAAATAGCTGAAGCTCCTCCCAAGGCTATTGTCAAATTGAGAGAGAATACCTTGCGAACTGAATTATTACTTAAAACATTAGAGTATAATATTGTTCAAACATATATCGAGTACTTAGATTACGCGGGGCTCATTGGACAGGAACCGTTTAGAAATTATTTGGAGAAATCCATAGTTAAGGACTGAATGTTTTTTGATTTAATTCTAGGATGTTTTTTTTTCAAATGTCATTTCCTTTTGCATTCCCTAAATCCCTAAAAATAGTTCTGCGCATTGACAAACTTTACTGATAGCCTCAAACAGCGTATCATATTTGGCAGTGAAAAATAGTTTTAAAAACACTCCCATTCAAATATAAAAAATACCCACTCAGCAAAAAATAATTCTATTGACCGGCGTCTTAAATTACTTTTAAGAAAAAAATCATGCGAAAAATTTTATTCATTTTCACTCTTTTGTGTACAACTTTAAGCACCAATGCTCAACCATGCATTACCAATAACATCACCTTCACTTCTCAAGCTCAGGTTGATGATTTTCCAATTCAATTTCCTAATTGCACAGAAATTCAGGGAAATGTTGAAATTGATGGTGACGCAGATATTACCAATTTAAATGGACTAAATTCTATTGTAATAATTGATGGTGATTTAGAAATTTATGACAATTCCAATCTTACTTCACTTACGGGACTTGAACAATTGGATACAATCACTGGCGATCTAGATATTATTGGAAATGGATTGGTCAGTCTCAATGGTTTAAACAACTTAAACCACGTTGCTGGTTTTGTTTACATCAGCGATCATAGCTCACTTGAGAACATTGATGGCTTAAACAATCTCAGTAGTATTGGTGATTTTTTTGAAATTATAGAAAACACAGCCTTAACAAGCGTTGAGGGATTAGAAAATTTAGAAACCATCAATGGTCATTTCCAATTGGATTATAATCCCCAACTCAGCCAATTAAATGGTTTAGAAAAACTTTCATCCGTTGGAAGTTATGTAAAAATTGTGTTTAATCCTGTTTTAGAAAATCTGGATGCATTACAAAATCTTCGACATGTAGGAGAGACTTTTAGAATTCAAGGAAACGATATATTAAACAATATACTGGGCTTAGATGGCTTATTATCGATTGCTAATAATCTTAGAATTTTTAACAATCCTCAACTAGAAGATTGCTCCATAAATATTCTGTGCAACAGCTGGGCCATTGGAGGAGATATTGATATTTTCAACAACGCCATTGGATGTATGGACACCTTGGATATAATCAGCAAATGCCAGGAAGGAATTTCTGGAACGGTTTATTATGATTTCAATCAAAACCAACAAAGAGACAGTTTTGAGGGCGGTATTCCAATGACAATTATTGACATTACCTCTGACAACACACGTACTTTTTCCAATATAAATGGCAGGTATTTTTTCACGGCTCAAGAAGGTATAACATACGACTTTGAGGTTGAGAACAATGCAGATTGGACATTGAATTCCACTCCAAGTTCTTACACTATAAACTATACTCCGGGAAGTGTCACCAACCAAAACAACGATTTTGGATTTACTCCAAATTTCACCCGTCATGATTTTGAGATTGATCAATTCAGCAATGCCACCAGATGCAATTCGGAAGTTAACTTTTACATCAGTTCTAAAAATACAGGAACTTTTTTAGAAGAAAACGGCAAGGTCGAAATCGTATTTGATGAACTATACAATTTTGTAGATGCTTATCCTTACCCTAACAATATTGACCTTAGCAGTCGAACCTTGAGCTGGAACTACAGCGATCTTTATCCATTTCAGCAGCAGCAGATTAGTATTCGTTTTGAGATGCCAGATGAGACTTTTACAGGCGAATTAACGGAAATCACCACTTCTGTTTTTAGAGATTCATTGGGCCAATTAGTTGAAACTACCTCTTCCAATTATCAGTCTATTATCAGATGTTCGTACGACCCGAATGATAAATTAGTTTTTCCTGAGGGAGAACAAGAAGAGAAATTCACACCAAAAGATATGCCTTTAGAATATACCATTCGATTTCAAAACACAGGAAATGATTACGCATGGGATATAGAAATCAAGGACACACTTGACGAGAACTTAAACTTAAATACGTTTGAAGTTTTGTTTACTAGTCACGAATTACAAACTTCTATTTCTGAAGATGGTGCAATAAGTTTTTTGTTTAAAGACATTTTTCTTCCTGACAGTAGTAGCAACTTTGCAGAGAGTCAGGGGTTTGTAAAATATCGAATAATGCCGAAAGCAAACTTAGACAACTTTACCGTAATTGAAAATACTGCACATATTTATTTCGATGCCAATCCTCCAATTGTGACAAACACGACAATCAATACCTTAGTAGATGAAATTCCTGTACCTGTAATAACAACCGAGGAAAATATTCAGTTGGACGTTTTTCCGAACCCAACGGATGACATTCTTCATATTCTATTGCCAAAAAATATTCATACAGAAAATTACGAATTAGAACTTTGGGATCTTTCAGGTCAACCTATTTTCTTAGACCAAGACCAACACTCTTTCAACCAAATCCGAGTAGGAGGATTGCCTGAGGGATTTTACATTATTAGCTTGAGAAGCAAAACTACACATCAATTGAAAAGCATGACAAGGTTTTTCATTAGGAAGTTGAATTGAATCAACTTCAGGAGGTTAACTTGGAAATAGGTATCGTGAGCACCAATCGTGCTCACGATTACTTTTTTTACTTAGTCCCCCTCTCCTCTTAGCCATTTTTTAAACTTCCCTGAGCGCTCTGTGCTAACGATCGTATCAATTGAGCAGGGTTCTAACACTACTTTTACTCTTGACTTAGACACTGTCACCATTTTAACGATAGAGCTGACACGAACGATAAATTGTCGGTTGACACGAAAAAATATTTCTCTATCCAAATCCTCTTCTAACCGATCCAATGAGTAATCAACGGAATAGCGCTTGCCTTCAGAAGTGGTCAGAAATGTAATTTTATTTTCTGTATAAAAATAAGCTACATCTTGAATTTCAACTGTTTTTAAATTTTGCCCTACACGAATCAAGAAGCGTTTCAAGCGTTGTGATTTTTCTTTTTGTAGCTGTTGTGCAAGTTTTGCATAGTCAAAAGAAGTAGTCGATTGAAGTGTTTTATATTTTTCTAATGCAGATTTGAGTTCGTCTTTTTTGATGGGTTTCAGTAAATAATCGATGGCATTTACTTTGAATGCTTGGATCGCATATTCATCGTATGCCGTAGTAAAAATAATGGGTTGAGTAATTGTGGTACGGCTAAAAATTTCAAATGCGGAGCCATCAGCTAAATGGATATCCAAAAAAATCAAGTCTGGCATTTCTTGATTTTTCACCCAGGCTAAAACCGACTCTACACTATCTAAGCTACCTATCACCTCAATAGAGCTATCCATCTCTTTGATTAATTTTTTTAGCCGATTAACAGCTGGTTGTTCGTCTTCAATAATTAATACTTTCATATTTTCATTTGATTAAGTCTCTCCAATTATTGGTATCGTTACTTTAAATTCCTTTTCTGTTTCTTCAATTCTAAAATCTTTTGTTCCCAATAGATCATATCGAGATTGTATGCTTTGCAAACCAAAATGAGTAGACTTTTCTTTTGTCAATTTTTTCTGCAAATTATTGGTTACAAATAATTTATCATCCTTGATTTCTAATTTAATCTTCAATGGTTTGCTCTTTGAAATCACATTATGTTTTACAGCGTTTTCCACTAACATTTGCAAGGTGAGCGGTGGTACAAATGCCACACGACCATTGATGTCAGGTATCTCAAGTTGTAGGTTTTTACCAAATCTTTTTTCCAATAAAAAATCAAAATTACGAAGCAGTTGTAATTCTTCTTGCAAAGGAATTAAATCCTTTTCGCGATACTGCAAGAGGCTACGATAAAAGTCAGATAGTTTTTCAACATATTCTGTCGCCAGTTCAGGTTCATCTTCAATTAGTGAAATTAAGGTATTAAAACTATTAAATAAAAAGTGTGGATTGATTTGACTTTTCAACACTTCTAACTGGCTTTCCACTCTTTCTTTTTGCAAATCTGCCTCTTGTTGTATTCGTTGACTTTTCCATTTGGTCCAAGCATAAACAAGTGCCAATAACAATAAACCAACAAGTATTAAAAACCAGATTTGCTGCCAAAAAGGAGCTTCAATATTAAATGTATAACTGGCAATTGGTTCGCCATCAAAAGCACCATTCTCTGTAGAGGTTACTTTAAAGGTATAGTTCCCTGGTCGCAAATCTGAGTAGTGCGCTTTTTGATCTTTTGAGTAAATCCAATCGGGATTATAACCTTCTAACTGATAGCGATATTCTACCTTCTCAGGATTAGAATACCACAGGCCGACATAGTCAAAAACCAAATCGTTTTGTTTGTAAGCAAACGAATTAATTTCCTGATAATCAACAGGATCAAAAACAATATTAACTTGTTCTATTTGTGTTCGAGGATGTATTTCTAAGGTCTCATTTAGAGCTGAATAACGAATCATTTTATTCTTTGCTCCGATCCAAACATTACCGTTCGCATCCTTGGCAACTGCGTTTAACACTGCTTCTAAATTCTCCAAACCAACCTCTTCATCATAATAAATTAGGTGCTTAGTTTGCGGATTTAAAATATCAATTCCTGAAGGATGAACGATTAAAATGTTACCTAAATCATCGGTTATCATACTTGTAATCTCCAGATCTCGAATACGTTCTTTAACATTCAGTTGCGTAAAGTTTGTACCATCAAAACTAAAAATTCCATTTTCTGCAGTACTCAACCAAATAAGCCCTTGTTGATCTTCCGTAATATTGTAAACGGCTTTCAAAGGGATTCCATTGGCTTTTGGATAATTAGTAATTTTTCCCTGATCCAAAACACTTATTCCTTTTCCATCTGTTGCAAACCAGGTTCGTTTGTCGCGATCTACCAATGTTTTATAAATAAAATCAGTGCCCAAGCCATCGTCATGGGTATAATTTCTAAATTGCACTTTTTCAGGATCAAAGGTTTTGCTAATATCTAATTCAAAGACGCCTCCTAATGTGGCCAACCAAATTGTTTTATCAGAGCCGTCGATAGACAAAATATTGTCATTCAACAGGCCATGCTCTTTTGAGAAAAATTCTAATTTTTGTTGTTCATAATTTAACCCATGCTCTTTGCCAGATAGGCAAAACAAACCTTGCCCGAAAGTCCCAATCCAGATCATTCCGTTTACATCTTCGAAAAGACTGATGATGTTGATCTCTTTGTTGGGAAAAATAGATTTGAATTCTTGTTGTCCATTCTGCAAACTACTCATTTGAAACAGTCCGTTCGGCGTCCCTAACCAAACCGTATTTTGTTTGTCAATCAATACGGCTTGAATATTTCCCAACTGGTGTTGCACTTGTTCAAATTGACGATTAGCACTACAAATTCCAGCTTTATTGTTCAGCACCCAAAGATTCCCTTCTACGTCTTTGTGCAAATCATAAATTTTGGTATTTTCAAAAAAAGGAGAATCAATTTTTTGCAAACGCTTGGTTAAAAATTCATATCGAAACAATCCATCCCCATCTGTTCCAATCCAAAGTTCTTTATCCTGAAAAACTTCTAATTGGTTGATTTCTCCATGGTCCCATTCAGGAATCAAACGCTGGAAGCTTTGCTTTTCAGCATCCCAAAAATCTACTCCTTCATCATAGGTTCCTACCCAAAAATTTCCATTCTGGCCCTTCAATAATGTTTTTACTATTTCATCCGACAAACCATCATCAGTACTCAATGAATGAATTTGTCCTTGCCCATTTTTTATCTGACAATCAGAAATCCCTGCATCAGTAGCCAATAAAACATGGTTTTCTTCCTGACGAATCATCGTGTATATTTCCATCCCTAACAGACCATCCTCTTCATCCAAATTAAACAATCGCCCATTTTGAAAATAGTAAACACCTTCTCCATAAGTACTAATCCACAAAACACCATCTGCAGTTTGTGCAAATCCTGTAATTTTTTGTGCAGGATTTCCTTCTTCAATATCCCAATGCCGTAGTGATTGATGTTTTTTAAGATTGTAAATTCGACCTGTCTTTGTTCCTACCCAAATTTTTTGTTTGTCATCTTCAAACAAAGCTGTTATATTTTCTAAAAGCAGTGAATCTCCTTTTGAAATATGTTTGAATTCTAAACCATCATATCGAAAAAGCCCATTTGAAGTACCAAACCAGATATACCCATCTTGGGTTTCCAACATGGTATTGACAATAGTATTTTTAAAGTCGACAGAAAAAGGATGATTACTAAAATGCGGCGTCTGCCCTTGTAAACAAAGCGAAAGAAAGATCAGCGAAATTATTTTGTACAGACTATTCACCTAAACTATTTATACAAAGAAGTTCTTTAAATCAAAAGTTATCATTTTAATTCCTCAAAAACTGCATCAACATTTACTAATATTTCTTTAGCAATTTTTTGATATACAATTTTGGGAACACGGATTTTATGTTCATCAAGCAAAACAGTAAAGCTAGAACTTATTAAGATTTTCCCATTTTTTATCTCCAAAACACTTTTAATAATCCGCTCTTGACTGACTCCATGAATCAATAATTTCCCTTTCGCTCTAACCGTGTATTTTCCATCTTTAGAAAAATCTATCTTCTCAATTATCTTCCCCGTAAATGTTGCATTTTTAAACTTATCACTTTCTAGATAATTCTCATTAAAATGCACCTGCTGTAATGGATTGTTGAATCCCAGAAATGAGCTTATTGGAATAGAAAAAGCAAAAGTGCGCTTATTCGCATCGATAACCCCTTGCAAGTTTTGGGATTTTGCCTCAATAATCTCTAAAGGAGCATCACTCTTAAAATAGACATTTGCTTCCGTTGATTTGTATATTTGACCAAGAGCAACTCCCTGTGTCAACAAAATAAAAACCAAGATATATATCAACGAAACACTCTTCATCTTATGATAATAAGGATTTTCTTTAAGAAAGAGAAACTGGAGATGGATGAATGGGAATTAATTGAGTGTGAACGGGAAAGTATATCGCCTAAAAATGACTTTACTGCTAAAATTAGACATTTGAAATACCCGTAAAAACAAATTGCTTCTCAAAAAAATTTATTCCCTACCGAACATGAATAATAATGATTTGAAACAGGAAGCGAAGTCCCCTTCGCAATGTTATCCACATATAGCCTTTTCGATTTTTTTGCCTTATACTTTCTTTAAACTTCTATCAGAAATTATTCTGTAAGTAACAAAACTTGGTCACTTAAAGAATGTTTGTGTTCTATTCTCCGGATTCTCGTTGAGTCCTATTTTTTGCCTGTTCGACAAGTTAAAATTTGACTGATAATCACGAACGCATAATTTCGAAAGAAAAAAGATGCTTAATAAAAATTTACTTGTATTTCTATTTATAGTAATCAACCTGTCAAACATTAAAGCTTGTGATGTATGTGGATGCAGCATCAATGGGTTAGGCGTAGGTTTTCTTACGAGTAGTCAGTCTAACTTAATTGGTCTAAACTGGCAGCGTTCCGCCTTTAAAAATACTTCTATTTTAGAAAACGATCTGAAAGATGAGTTTCATTTTTTTGAATTGTCCATTCAGTATTTCTTTACAAAAAACTTTAGAGTAAACGTTTATCAACCATATAGATTAAATATTCGACAGCTTGACAGTCAGCATCAACAAGCCAGCGGAATGTCAGACACAAGGATAATGTTTAGCCATATTTTGTTACGTAACAAAGCTACAGGTAAGAACTCTCAGATCTTCCTTGATGCTGGCATAGGTACTAAGCTACCTACCGGAAAATACAATCCTGACATTCATGATAATAACCTGCCAGAGAATTTCAATGTGGGTACTGGAAGTTTTGCTATGCTTCTAAATTCTAATCTGACCTGGGCATATAAAAATATCGGTATTGCCTGGCAGTCGAATTTTCAATATCATTTTAAATCAACTTCCGATTATCGTTTCGGACATCAGCTAAGCAACCAACTACTAGGCTTTTGGGAAAAATCTTTGTCATCAAAAATCAAAATTATTCCTGGCACTGGCATTAGATCAGAATGGATTGGAGTTGATAAATATGCCAATAATACGAATGTACATGGAACCGGCGGACAAGGACTATACAGTATGGTTTCTATCAATTTAAAATCAAATAATTGGCTGACAAACCTTTCATACTTACAACCTATTGCACAAAAATATGGCGGTGGTGAGATACGTGCTTTAGGCCGCTTTAGCTGCCAGTTCTCTTTCTTATTTTAAAACAAAATTAACCATTATGAAAAAATTATTATTATCTACTTCACTAATTCTTGTAGCTGCTTGTCTCATAACATCTTGCAACAAAGAAGATGATAAAGAAGAACAAACTATTGACTATGCCTATCATGCGCACATACATGCGCCTTCTGATGGTGTCAAAATTTTAAATGATATGTTAGAAATTGAGGTTGAATTTGAAAGTCACAGTGGAGAAGCGGTGCATCACATTAATGTTCGAATTTATAATGCCACCGACAACACAGAGGTGTATAATCAACCTGGCGAAGCACATATTCATGAGATGACAGGTGCCTATGAATTCAAGGACGAACTTATGCTATCAACCGAAAATGGTTTTTCAGACAATACGGATTGGATAATCGAAGCACGAGTGTGGGGTATTGAGGATGGTGATGGTGAGGAGATGGAGCGGAAGGAGTTCTCTATTTCTCTTTAATTGTGGGATTGATGTTATATAGAGACCAATAATCTTTTCACTGTTCCGACTACGCGGATCAGATCCCCCTACTTGTTATAATATTTCTTTTATTCAACATCATTAATACAATGGCAATCGACATCTGACCCACTATGCAATACTTTCGATTACAGTCCAAAAACAAGGGATAGCAAAAAATATTTTCATTTATTAGATTCCAATATTTAGCTACATATAGTTGTATATAACTACAGGGATTCTAGTATCTTATTTGTACCTCGAATGCAATACAAATTCATAATAAAATGACTATCAATAAGATAAAAGTAACTATGAATTTCTGTATTGGGAAGTAGAGGGCGAAAACAAACGTTAATAGCTCATACCACTCCTACACCAATTCCAATCAAAGTAAACGTATTCAAATTCCAAATACCTGCTTAACTTGTAACCCTGTTCAAAGAACATCCAACACGTATAAAAAACAATGTCGTTTTTCTTTAGCATAGAAAATTTAGTCTGTAAAAAAGAAGGTTAGATAATTTTACAATCCCATCTTTTCCAATATTACTATTGAAGTTGTTTTGATTCAGTTTTGCATGACTCGTAGATTTTCTTTAAGAAAGAAAAACTGGAGATGGGTGAATGGGAATTAATTGGGAGTGAGCGGGAAAGAATATGGTTTCAGAATAACTTTACTCTTAGTTTATTCTCTTAACATAGCTAAAACTCATCAAAACAATTCTCCAAGGGGGCTTCTCACCAAAATGGGTATAAATAAGTATTCCGCTTATTGACCAAGGATTATTCCTCAACATAAAGGGATTATTTATTTAATTATCAAACCCATTATAAAATGACTTTAAAACACCTATTTCTCAAACTTTTTATACTTTTAATAGCTTTTCAAAGCAATGCACAAAATGACTCCCTAAACTATAATTGGGAATCTGTAGCGATTGGAGGTGGTGGTTATATCACTGGTATGAAAATACATCCATTGGACAGCAATAT
>CALIAG010000004.1 GCA_938041325.1 uncultured Saprospiraceae bacterium
ATGGGGAGGAAGCCTAGAAAATCGAACGCGATTTGCTTTGGAGGTTTATAGAAATATCCGTGCAAAAGTGGGTGATAATTTTCCAGTAGGAATCAAAATCAACTCTGCTGATTTTCAGCGTGGTGGTTTTACAGAAGAGGAATCGATGGAAGTTGTGCAGCTTTTGGGAGCGGAAGGAATGGACTTGATTGAAATTAGTGGAGGTACTTATGAACGCGCCGCTATGATGGGTGCTGGCCAGAAAAAAAGTACACAGGAGCGAGAGGTTTACTTTTTAGATTATGTAAAAAAAGTGCGCAAACTATTAAAAACCCCATTGATGTTGACCGGTGGTTTTAGAACAGTGGCTACGATGGAAAAAGCCATAGCAGAAGAGGTCTTGGATGTAGTCGGGATTGCTCGTCCATTTACATTAATCCCCAATTTACCGAATCAAATTTTCGAAGGTCATCTAAAACACCTCGATATTCCCACGCCAAAAACTGGAATCAAAAGAATAGATGCCAGTGGATTTGTGGATACCATGTGGCATGAAATTCATATCAGTAGGCTGGGTGAAGGCAAAATTCCTAATCCCAAATTAAGTGCATACTCAGTGCTTGGACATAATTTATCTGCGACAATGAAGAAGTTATTATTTAGTCTGCCTATTTTTCAAAAATCTACCAAAAGAGGGTTTTAAATCATAGAAAAAGCGCTCATTCTACCAAACAGCACAGATTCAAACCGTTACCTACTAAAAGAATAAACATTGAATGTCGAAAAATACATAGAACGAATAAATTACCAAGGAGAATTACAGCCTACATACGAATGCCTCTGTCAGCTTCACAAATGCCATGTTATGGCTATCCCTTTTGAATCTATGGATGTTCATTTCAAAACAGCAATTAAATTAGATTTGGTAAGTTTGTTTGATAAAGTTATCGTAGAGAATAGAGGTGGCTTCTGTTATGAATTAAACCACTTATTCTACACCCTATTAACCAACGTAGGATTTAATTGTACAATGATTTCTTCAAGAGTCTGGAACAAGGAATCATACGGCCCAGAATTTGATCACATGTCTTTGCATGTAAAATTAGAGGAGCAAGAGTACTTATTGGATGTGGGTTTTGGCGATCTATTTATTGAACCCCTTAAAATAGAATGCGATATTATGCAAGAAGATTATTTTAAAAATTACAAAATAGAACAACTGGAGGATAAGAAATTCGTACTATTAGAGTCCTTAAAAGAAAAGGAAGATTACCAGAAAAAATACCTGTTCAATCTTGAACCGAGATCAATTGAGGACTATGCGGAACAATGCGAATACAAACAGACTTCCCCCGATTCCCATTTCGTTAAAAACACGATTTGTACCCTTCCTACAAAACAGGGTCGAAAAACCATTCTCAACAATATCTTCAAAATAAAATCTTTTGATAAAGTAACAGAAAAAGAAATAAGTAACGATCAAGAGCTGATAAAGATATTGAAGGAAGAATTTAATATGACAATATTTAAAAAATAGGATCAACAGAAGTACAAGCAAGAAATAAAATGAAATACATCGACAAAATTTATGGAGAAATTGAATTGTCAGGAGTGATCGAAGAACTGATCAATACAAATGTATTCCAAAGATTGAAAAACATTCATCAAGGTGGAGCAATATTTTTATTCAACCCCAAAATCAACCAAACCCGATTTGAACATTCAATTGGAGTGATGTTGCTCATTAGAAAATTGGGTGGAAGCATAGAAGAACAAATCGCAGGTTTGATTCACGATATTTCACATACCGCCTTTTCACACTTAATTGATTATGTGCTTGAACATGAAGAAGAAGACTACCACGAGAAAAGATTTGAAGAAGTCTTAAAAGATGAAGAACTGGTCAAAGTGCTTAAACGAAATGGATTCGATTGGAGCCAGTTTTTAGAAATAGAGCAATATAAACTTTTGGAATATCCATTGCCCAACTTATCGGCAGACAGGATAGATTACACCTTGAGAGATTTATTTCAAATTGGAGCATTATCAAAAAACGAAATTGATTGGTTTGTAGAAGGATTACTTGTTTTTGAAAATAGAATTGTTTTGAAATCTGCGGAATACGGAAAATGGTTTCAGGAAAAATATAAGTTTCTGGTCTCTGATTACTTCGGAGCAAAAGAAAATATAGAAGCAAACATCATTCTGACAAGGATCGTCAAAAACTGTTTGGCAGAAGGCATCATAGAAGAAAAGGATTTTCATTCCGATGATTTTCAACTGATTGCCAAGATGAAAGAAAAAATAAACTTGTCGAAACAAATCAATGAATTGAAAGAAAAAAGAATTAGTTTACAAGGATTAAAAATGAAAGAAAGAATAGTAAATCCAGAGATATTGGTAGACAATCAAGTTTTAAAATTATCAGAATTTAGCTTGAGATAGCGCTTACCTTTCCAACAAAAATAAATAAAATGATTAGACTATATATACTATTAATATTGATTTTGACGGCAAACACCATTGCTTTTGCCCAAGCCCAAACAGATACAACAGCAAATGAGATTGACCTACCTTCAGAATGGAAAACTTTAGAAGGAGACAAATTTGAGATCAAATATCCTCCTAATTGGACAGTTGATAAAAGTGGATTAATGGGATCTAGTTTCATCCTATTCAGTGAATTATCAGATGAAACGGACAATTTCAAAGAAAACGTAAACCTGCTTATTCAAGACTTAGGAGCTTATGAGTTGACCTTAGATCAATATGTTGAAATATCAGAAAATCAAATTAAAACATTGATCACCAACGGGAAAATAATTTCAAGCGAAAGAATGAAAGATGGAGAAGCAGAATATCAAAAAGTAATCTATACTGGAAAGCAAGGCATCTATGATTTGCAATTTGAACAATACTATATGCTCATCGCAAAAAAAGCTTTTGTATTGACTTTTACATCTGAAGAAAGTCAGTTCAATAATTATCGAAAAGTAGGAGAAAAAATCTTAAACAGTTTTAAAATAAAAAAACGAAGTCAATCTAAGAATGCAAGTAAAAGGATATGAAATAACACTAGTGATTTTTGGAATATTTCTAATCAGTTCATTTGTTCCAATCTTTCAGATTTGGTTGGGGCATCTAAATGGAATGATTTTATATTTTATAGAATCAATCATCAATGTAAGAGCTTTTGATTTGGCCATACCTGCAAATTTAATCTTGTCAATTGTATGTTTATTTGCCTATTTGAAATCAAAGAAACAGTTTTCCAAAATTCTCACTGCTTCATTGGCTTCCTTTTTTATAGGAAGCCTGGGTTTATTCATATTCGAAACCTTCATTATTTATACAGAAATCTATTGGTTACAATTCTTTGCCGGAGCTTTGCTCATCGGTTTATCCCTATTCACGATTGATACCATAAGAATAAAAACTAAAAATGAATAAGTGGAAAATAGCTTTTTGGTCTTGCTTTGTTCTTTTGATTGCAACAATTTCAATTGGTGCTTATACCATACTTGATCAAGCAGTAACAATCACTTACATGAAAGAAGGTTACACGGATACAAAAGCTGACCTAGCAATCTTAATTGACCTTATTAATGATACTGATTTATCCAAAGAAGCAATAATACTAAAATTGAAAGACCATAGACTTTTAGAATCCATAGATTTTGAGCAAGACAGCCTTGGAATTGAAAGCATAAAGTTGCTTTTCATGGGCGACAAAGTAAAAAAGGAATAACAGCACATATGCTATCCGTTTATTTCCTTGATATTATCAAATATTTCATTCTAGATTCTTACTTTTATCAAAACCGGAATCCACAGAAATAGACCTTCGTCAAAAAAGCAAAACAAAAAAAACAAATGACCAACAACGATATAATAAGACGTCTCCGCTACACATTCGGTTACAATGATCTCAAAATGATTGCCCTCTTCAAACTAGCCAATCACACGGTGCATAAAGGAGAAGTTTTCAACTGGTTAAGAAAAGAAGACGACCCAGAATTAAAAGAAATGTCAGATAGAGAGTTGGCCATTTTCCTCAATGGTTTAATCATTGAAAAGCGCGGAAAAAGAGAAGGGCCACAACCTGAACCAGAAGATTCTTTAAGCAATAATATGATCCTTCGAAAATTAAAAATTGCTTTAGAATTGAAATCAGATGACATCTTGGCGCTCTTCGATTTAATAGGAAAAAGAATAAGCAAACATGAGTTGAGTGCTTTTTTTCGCCATCCAGAAAACAAATCCTATCAACCTTGCCTAGATCAATACCTAAGGTATTTTCTTAGTGGGTTGCAAGCTAAATACAGAAAATAGTTCGATTCAACTATTCTGTGACTTACATGAAATATAGGTTAAATAAATAACCACTATTTAAATCATTGAATTTTACGTTTATTCAGAAAAACAATTGCGTACCAAAAACTACTTTCCACAGAACACCTTTGCAATTTGCAAGGGCTTTTTCTTTTAAAATGGGAGGAATGTCAGGAATGAAAAGACCATATTTTTCTTATTTTTAGAAAATCATGAACCATCTTCTAATGCCAACTTTTATCAATTGACCTCTTATCTTCTCACTTTAATACTTTTCAATCCCCATTAAGGCTGTAACTCAATCATTTTAAGTAAAAAATGCCCCAATAACAGAAAATTTCCGAAATATAGCTTGATTTTATATGGTTTGAAAAAATTGGTCTCAAACTTGTTTCTAATAGACAGTACAAAGACCTCTAATTCGTTAAAACAATAATTTACTGCAATACCCTGCATGGATTAATTTATATCTCCTTTTATATCCAATTTAATATTGACTTTTTTACGAATAGGCAACGATCTGAATACCGCTAACAATGGATAAGCTCACAAAAACAAAGGATTTCAAAGAAGGAATAGATCGTATCTTTCCAGATGATTCTATTTGTACTGTCAAAACAGAAGACGTAGCCAATTTCCTTGTTCCTAATATAATGTACATTCCATTTAATCAGATTGAACAAATCAAAGAGAAACTTTCCAGAGCCGAAATCTCAGCAGAAAAAAATGGCGATGATCTTCCTTTATTGCATATGGTTCATGCACTTTTAATTTACCGACAAGGGCAATATGAAGAAGCCCTTTTAAGGATGAAGGAGTATGAAGATAAAAAGAAGACAGCTCAAGACGATTTCGTACAAGCTTGCTTTTCAGCTGCAAAAGGTGCTTGTTTTCGTAGTCTTGGCCAAAAGGAAAATGCCTTAGCGGCATTTCATATCACTACAGGTTATTTTACAACTAACCCGACTCAACTTTTCGCTTCTTATCTATACCATTTGTCCTTGTACCACATTGCAGAAATCAATGCTGAACTAGGCAATTATCAAACCATGCTCACTCAACAAGAAAAATTTCTTGCCTTGAGTCAATCGTCTGGCAATGTGGATATGATCAATAGAGCACTCAATGGAATTGGTAGAGCATATTTAGGATTAGGCGATTTTAAGAATTGTTTAAAATACCTTCAGCTTGCTGAACAAAGTTCATCGAAAGGAGGCAATGTTCCTTTCATTGCTAAGAATCAACATGATCTAGGCATTGTCTATTATAAGTTGCAGATGCATGAGGATGCTTTGGAATATATAGATCGGGCATTGAAGACCAGAGAAAATTACAAATTAGGAGACGCTGCTATTTCTTCTCATATTTTGAAAGGAAGAGTTTATTTAGAACAAGCAAATACAGAAAAAGCAATCACTGCTTTGAAAACCGCTGAATCTATTGCTGAAGATTTAAAGATTAATAAAAAATTATGCGAAATCTATAAAGTTCTTTCTACTGTTTATGAAAAAAACAATCAGCTCGATTTGGCATTGAGTTACTACAAAAAATTTCATAGCATTAATGAGATCTTGAATGATGTAAATACCACTCAAAAAGAAAATGAAAGAGTGCGGGAAACCAATACAAAATTAAATCAGCAAAAAAATACGATTGGCAAGCAAAAAATTAAAATTGAGGCTTATGCTTCAAGATTGGTTGATGCAAATATCCAATTGCAAAACTTCGCTTCTATCGCTGCACATGATTTGAAAACACCAATCAGAATAACCAATAATTTTGTTGGGCTGTTGTCCCTAAAGCATAGAGACAAATGGGATGATGATGACAAAGAATACATTCGTTTTATTACTAAAAACATGTCTAGTCTAAGCAAGATGATTGACAATTTATTGTCTTTGTCAAAATTAGATCAGGATCTGCCTGATCTTCAAACAATAAATACGCGAACTCTTCTAGATGAAATTTTAAATAGATTACAAAATAAAATTGAAGCGAATAAGCCAGAAATTTTAATACAAGATGATCTACCAAATATTGAAGGACATGAATCTTTGATTGGACAGTTGTTTCAAAACCTAATCGACAATACTTTAAAATATAGAAGCAAAGCCATTCCTAAAATCCAAATTTCTTGTAGCCCAGCTAAAGAAAGGAACGGTCAAAAATATGTCACCTTTGAAATCAAAGACAACGGACTAGGCATTCCAGATTATTTGCAAGAAAAGGTTTTCGAATTGTTTTCCGGTACCAATGGAGAAAACAGCAACGGCATTGGTCTTTCTACCTGCAAGAAAATCGTATCCAATTACGGAGGCAATATATGGATCAAATCCGAAGAAGGAGTTGGCACTTCTATGTTTTTCAGTTTGCTACTTGAAAGTAAACTCCAAGAATCAAATTCCAATCATTTGGAACTGAGAGACCATTGATCTTTTACCCACCAAAAATAGCCTAGCAACGCTCCCCCATTCTATTCATGCTAATCTTTTACTTTCCTACCATAGACCTATAATCGTTAAGCTGACCTACATCGCTTGCATTAAGCGTTGGCTCTCAGGAAACGGAGAATTAATAAACATCACTAGTTTGAAATGGTCGACTAATTTCTTTTAATTAATGCAGAAAATTTAAAAACACATCTGCTCTATACAAAACGAGGAATCATGCCTGTCTTTATAATTTCTTAAAGCACCACAATATCGCTATTCCTATACAGTAATTGCCCATACTTATAATTTCCAAAATTCGCCTATTCTTCCTACCTATCTTGTTGTCATTAGAAATTTTTCAAATTTTTCTTTATGAAAAGCATATTGGTTTTACTACTGATAATTTCAACTATTTTCTTTTTTGATAGTACTCGTTACCAAACAGATTTTCACGATCAACCTGCCCAAACAATTCTTCACAATTATGCCAGCCAAGAAATACCAAGTTATATTAATAGGGACAACACGCCAATAAACAATCAAATGAATGATACCATTGCTACATTAGGCAGAGTATTATTTTATGATAAAAACCTATCCAATAACAATACTATCTCTTGTTCCGATTGCCACAAGCAAGCATTTGCATTCGGTGATCAACGCACACTAAGCGAAGGAGTATCGCAAGATTTAACAGATCGGCATTCTATGCGTTTGGTAAATATTAGATTTGGAGAAGCAATAACTTCCTTCTGGGATGAACGAGCATCTTCTTTAGAAATGCAAACCACACAACCTATAAAAGACCATATAGAAATGGGCTTTAGTGGAACAGATGGTGATCCGAATTTTGAGGATTTAATTAAGAAGTTGGAAGGTGTTGATTATTATCAATCTTTATTTTCTGCTGCATTTGGAGACAATCAAATAACGGAAACTCGCATACAATTTGCATTGGCTCAATTTATAAGAAGCATCCAATCATTTGATGCAAAATATGATGTCGGTCGCGCACAAGTAAGCAATGACGATGTTCCTTTTCCCAATTTTACAGAACAAGAAAATGAAGGTAAGCGCCTTTTTATGATGCCCAAAAATGAGAATGGTGCAAATTGCCAACCCTGTCATAGAGCACCCATCTTTGACATTGATCCTGGCACCAGTAACAACGGTATTATTGGTGTTGCTCGTGATCCTGAAGCCTTTGATCTTATGAATAATAGATCGCCGTCTTTAAGAGACTTGATTAATCCAAACGGAACACCCAACGGTCCTTTCATGCATGATGGTAGTTTAACTAGCCTAGCG
>CALIAG010000005.1 GCA_938041325.1 uncultured Saprospiraceae bacterium
AGTTCCTGGTTTTCTACCATCAAAAAAACGAGAATAATTTTCAACCCCTGAACAATAGCCCAATTCCTTCATCATCTCTAAATCGAATGTAACTCGTTCCTTGATTCTTTTGCCTTCTAAATGACGGCCTTCTCGCTCAAAGTATTTTTCCTGCGCGGCCAATTCATCTTCAATATCTCTGATGATACCATGTATTCTATCTCTTGGTGCGATGTAAAGATTGGCAGGAAAAATTGCTGCTGCCGACATCTCCTCAATTCTTTTACCCGTTTCTATTTCAATTCGTTCTATTGTTTCTATTTCATCTCCAAAAAAAGTTACTCTATAACCATAGTCGACATAAGGCAAATTGATATCTACCGTATCGCCTCTCACTCTAAAACTTGATCTTTTAAAATCCGTTTCTGTTCGTGAATACAAAGCTTCTACCAATCGGTATAAAAAGCTATTCCGTGTTACCACCATTCCCGGGTGAATGCGAATAATTCCCGTTTTGTAATCTTCGGGATTTCCCATACCGTAAATACAAGAAACAGATGCAACGACTATCACATCTCTTCTCCCAGACAAAAGAGAAGACGTGGTTCTTAAACGCAATTTTTCTACCTCTTCATTTATGGATAAATCTTTTTCAATAAAGGTGTTCGTAACAGACATGTATGCCTCTGGTTGATAATAATCATAGTAAGACACAAAATATTCTACACAGTTATCTGGGAAAAACTCACAAAACTCTCCATACAATTGAGCTGTTAGCGTTTTGTTGTGCGTCAACACCAAGGTCGGCCGTTGAACTTCTTTTATTAAATTAGCAACCGTAAAGGTTTTGCCGGAACCAGTAACTCCTAACAAACATTGAAAAGGTTCATTATCATTGATGCCTTCTACCAATTGGCGAATGGCTTCCGGTTGGTCACCTGTTGGTGAAAATGGAGAGATTAATTCGAATGACATAGTGTTATCTTTAAAAAGGAAAAACAAAGATACAAGTATTGCTGTTGTAATCCCATATATATTTAGTTGAAAAATAATGGTGTGAAATATTGAAAGTCGACTAAGATCAATATTTATTCGCAATCTTTGTATGTAAGGAATTGAACAAACTAAACGATACTTTTTTGGATAATAAACATCAAGTAATCAGTATTTCTTTTTTCCGCTTTAAAGGCCTGTCTAATAAGTGGTGGGGGTTCACCCAAATGGGCGCTATGCCCAATTTAGAAGAATCAATTGATGGTGTTGAATTTTCAAAACTACTTGGCTCTGGTGCGAAAGACGGATTTAGTATCGCTCCGAATTTTGGAGTGTATGCTCTTTTGATTGTTTGGAAAGATGAAAGCTCAGCTGAACACTTTTTTAAAACCCATAAGGTCTTTCAAAATTTTAAATCGAATAGCGAAGATCAGTGGACCGTTTTTATGCACAATACAATGGTGCATGGTCAATGGGATGGAAAAAATCCTTTTACAACAACGAAAGAATTCAATGAAAAAAAACTAGTCGCTGTAATTACCCGAGCGACGATTAAGACAAAGCATTTAATTCGGTTTTGGCGATTTGTCCCCAAAGTAAGTAAGTCCGTAGCCAATAAAAAAGGCAGGCTTTTTTCAGTTGGAATTGGAGAACTGCCTTTGATACAACAAGCCACTTTTAGCCTTTGGGAAAACAGCACCTTGATGATGGACTATGCTTATAAAAGTCAATATCACAAAGAAGTTGTTCAAAAAACACGTTCTTTAGGTTGGTATAAGGAGGAACTTTTTGCTCGGTTCGAACCTTATAAATCTGTAGGCAGTTGGAACGGTAAACATTTATTAGACGATTATCTTAAAGAAGTTAAATAAGCCCTTTTGATGAATTTGAACTTTAAGGAATTTGGACAAGGAGATCCTGTTATAATTCTACATGGTCTTTTCGGTACTTTGGACAATTGGCAAACAATAGCCAAAAAACTTGCGGAAAATTATTCAGTTTATATAATCGACCAAAGGAATCATGGTCGTTCTCCGCATGTACCCGGATTGAGTTATCCACTGATGGCGGAAGACCTTGCTGAATTCATTGAGCAAAATTGGATTTACAAAGCACATATCATAGGCCATTCTATGGGAGGCAAAACGGCTTTGCAGTTTGCCTTAAATTATGGTGATATGGTAGACAAGCTTGTTATTGTCGATATCGGAACGCAAAAAAACGAAGCAGGCCACCAACAAATATTTGAAGCGCTACTTGGCCTTGACTTAAATAAAATTGAAAGCAGAAAAGATGCAGATTTTAAATTGAAAACTTTGGTTCCTGACTTTGGTGTCCGTCAATTTTTATTAAAAAACCTGACACGAACTAAAGAAGGGCAATATCAATGGAAAATGAATCTAGAGGCAATCAACGAAAACTATCCCAATATTCTTGAAGCTGTTTCAGGAGATGAGGTTTTTGAAGGTCCAAGTCTTTTCATAAAAGGAGGTAATTCAAATTATATCGATGAAAATGAATTCTCTGTAATTCAAAAAGACTTTACAAATGCAAAGCTTATTAGTATCCCAAATACTGGGCATTGGGTTCATGCTGAGGCACCAAAAGAGCTACTAAGCGAAGTAGAATCTTTCCTATTGTGATTTATTATTTTCATAAGAAGTTGCTCGGAAATAAATTTATCAGTCCTTCTAAAATGTATTTGGCATTGTTTTTAGGTTATTGATAGTATAATTCAGATTCTAAACCTCTCCTCCTTATCTGAATTCCTCCAAAATTATTTATACTTACCCCTCAATTGGTACATCCCCCATTATTCTCCCATAATGTTCCAAATTTCAGATTTAAAGAAATTTATATATTAATAAAATCTTAAAAGTGTAGTTCTTTTTGACAGTTTTAGTTATTATAGTTTAACTTTAAAAACTTTTGTCGAAATAACCTCGTTTAAGATATAGTTGACTCTTTTTGACACACAACACAACCATACGTCATAATCAACGTCTAATTTTTTAAAAAACACTTTAGTATGAATCCTGTGAAAAGTTCTTTTAAGATGTTCGGATTCCTTCTGGTAGGATTTTTAAGTATCGCAACCATAACCGATGACCATGGTAAGTACTTTGAAATATCTAAGAACATTGAAATATTTACCAATCTCTACAAAGAAATCAATACTTATTATGTAGATGATTTAGATCCTGCGAAATTAATGCGCACGGGTGTAGACGCGATGCTAGAATCGCTCGATCCTTATACCAATTATATCTCTGAGGCCGAAATTGAAGGCTTCCGTTACATTACAGACGGCAAATACAACGGGATTGGGGCTATGATAAGGAAGACTGGAGATTATGTTACGATCACAGAACCTTATGAGGATTGCCCAGCTCAGAAAGCAGGCCTCAAAGCAGGAGATGTCATTTTAGAAATTGATGGCAAATCGGCTAAGAAGAAAACAACTGATGATGTGTCCAACTTTTTGAAAGGTTTCCCAGGAACAGAAGTCGTTCTAACAATCGATAGACCCGGAGAATCTAGTCCAAAGAAGATCACAATGGTCAGAGATGAAGTTGTTGTACCAAACGTTCCTTATTCAGGAATGGTCAACGAAAACATCGGATATATTGCTTTGACTACTTTCACCAGAGATGCTGGTAAGAATGTAGGCGATGCCTTAAAGAAATTAAAAGAAGAAAATCCTTCAATAAAAGGAGTAATCTTTGACTTACGAGGAAATGGTGGTGGTCTTTTGACTGAAGCTGTGAACGTTTCGAACGTATTCATTCCAAAAGGTGAGCTCGTGGTTACTACTAAAGGTAAAGTGGTAGACTGGGACAGAAGCTTCAAAACTTTAAACAGATCTATAGATGAAGAAATTCCTTTAGCTGTATTAATAGACAATGGTTCTGCATCTGCATCAGAGATTGTGTCCGGTGTGATACAGGATTTGGATAGAGGTGTTTTAGTAGGACAACGTTCTTATGGAAAAGGTTTGGTCCAAAATACCCGCGACGTTGGATACAACTCCAAAGTGAAAATGACTACTGCAAAGTATTATATCCCAAGTGGGCGTTGCATACAAGGAGTAAGTTATGATGATGGAGTGCCTTTAGACATTCCTGATTCGCTAAGAACTCAGTTCAAAACAAGAAGTGGCCGAGCTGTTCTAGATGGTGGTGGAGTAAAACCAGACCTAAGTCTTGAAAAATCTACTAGCTTAAACATTATCAAAAGTTTGAAAGAGCAAAATATGATCTTCGACTATGTAACAGAATACTGTCTGAAGAATCCTGCTCCTAAGTCTGTTGATGATATTTCGTTTAACAATTTCAATGAGTTTTTAGGATATATTGAAAAAAACAATTTTGAATACGATACTGGAAGTGAAAAGATGTTGGAGAGATTAAGGACTCAAGCTAAGACCGATAATTACTTCACAGATCTACAATCAGACATTTCAATGATGGAAAATAAGATTGCAGAAAAGAAGAAGAATGATTTAAATAATTACAAAAAAGAAATCAGCGATTTGATAATTAAAAACATCACAAGTCGGTATTTCTATCAGAAAGGTAAAATACAAATGGGCTTGAAATTAGACAAGGAAATCGAAGAAGCGGTTGCTGCTTTGCAAGATCCTGCTAAATATCAAAGTCTATTGAAATAAGGCCTGCTGCAAAAGCTTTCATAATATTTAGTAAAAAAGGTTCAGTCGATATGGCTGGACCTTTTTTATTGTTGATTTGTGAAAATTGTACTATGCTAGCAGCAAATTTATTTTCTTGTATTAGGAGTTTGACGGAAATAAATTCATCAAGTTTTTTTTAAGCTTTCGATAGATTTTTACGTTTTTTCCTTTGAGTCAAGCACTTAAAAAATTAACCGAAATCAAAATTGATGATTTTATTTTTATTCCGTCCCTGAATGAAAAGACCTAAGGCTTCTTTATCTTTGAGCACAATTAGAAAATCAGCATATGGCTACAATCTTAAGTATAGAAACCTCTACCGAAATTTGCTCAGTTTGCGTAAGCAAAAGTAAATCGTCTAATATTGTGTTTTCGGCAGAAAAGGTCTTCGCACATGCGAGTAAAATTACACTCCTAATCCAGTCAGCATTGGAAAAAGCGCAAATAAAGATGAAAGATCTAGATGCAATCGCATTAAGTGCAGGTCCTGGTTCCTATACAGGATTACGCGTTGGTTCTTCTACCGCAAAGGGGATTTGCTTCGCATTAGACAAGCCTCTGATCGTTGTTGATACCTTAGAATCAATTGCCTTAGCTTCTCAAAAAGCCAACCCCGGTTATGATTATTATTGTCCCATGATAGATGCAAGAAGGATGGAAGTATATACCGCTCTTTTTGATAGCAATGCAAAGCGAATAGAAGAAGACAAGCCTTTGATCATTACTGCTGATTCATTTAAGGAGTTCCTTTCAAAAGGGAAAAGGATTTTGTTTTCTGGTAATGGTGCTCCAAAAATTTTCGATGTAGTCGTTTCCGAAAATGCTACTCTTAGCAGTGTTCAATGTTCTGCAGAACACCTAACAAGTTTAGCAGAGCAAGCATATGAAAACAAGCGATTTGCTGACATAGCCTACTTCTCTCCAAGCTATCTGAAAGCACCAAATATTACCAAGTCTAAAAAAGTATTGTAATTCGAACACATGATGAAAAATTATGATTTTTTAAATTAAATCTTTATTTTTACTTAACAGTCAGTGGTTTGCATCTTAGAGTATATTTTAATATTTCCTTTTGGTATAGTTTTTGGCTTCCCATTACTGTATTATTTAATTTAAAAAAACATAGATATGAGAAAGCAAAGAAACGAAACCGTTATTCTTAAGAAGGGGAAGAGTGACATAGAATTAGACTACGCGGAGCTAAGAAAAGCCGTACTAGTTCTAAGAGCTGTCAACCACAAACTTCGACAGTCTATCGTAGACCTTCTTGATGAGAATACAAAAATGACGGTTACGGATATTTACATTAAATTAAGACTAGAGCAATCAGTTGCATCACAGCACTTAGCAATTTTGAGAAGAGCTGGAGTTGTTACAACAGAACGTCAAGGCAAGTTTATTTACTACGGAATTGACAAAGAAAGATTGAATCAAATCTCTCGCTTAGTTGAAGAATTAGCTGCTTAGTCCTGAGAAAATAATTTAAAAGAATTTGAAAAAAACACTAATTTGAAAAGAAAAATTACACATTAATTTAGGTTCAAATTTTTGTCAAAGCTAGCTAGCAAAAAATGCTGTAAACCAATTGGTTCACAGCATTTTTTTATACTTTAATTTTGTAAAAATAAATAAAAAATGCATATTTGCTGAGAAGACTACTCTATTTCCTTAACAAAACTGCATCTATGAGAAAGGCTAAAGTTAATATTAACACTGAAAAGCTTCAGACTTCAGCCGAGATACTACGTGCCCTTGCTCACCCGCTTAGAATGAAAATTCTTGAATTCATTGACAAACACAAAACCATCAACGTCAACAAGATTTATAATACACTAAAGTTGGAGCAATCCATCACATCACAACACCTTAGGATATTACGACTTGCTGGAATTGTTATCACGTCAAGAGAAGGAAAATTCATTCATTATGCAATTGATTATTCAAAGGTAGCAAACGTACTAAAGGCCGTCGATGGTTTCTTAACTGCTTCAAAAGCAACTTCGAAATCAGACTAGCTTTTTCATTGTTGATACAGCCCCTTAAAAAGAAAAACGGCGATGTGAAATTTCACATCGCCGTTTTGTTATATGACTATTTAACAACATATAACAATACTCTTTCCAGTTTTATCAACAACAAACCTTTGAGTATGATCTGCTAAATATTACTTTTGATTTCTTCGTTATCTGGCTTCTCTTTTTCAATCGGTTCACTACTCTCCTTTGACTCCAACTCTTCCGCGGCTTCTGTTTTTTCTTCAGCCTTTTCTGCTTCTTGTCTTTTCAACTCTTCTTCTGCACTAAAAAACTTTCTGTGAAACAAGATGATACTCAACACACCTGTGGTAATTGCCGTATCAGCGATATTAAAGACCGGTCTAAAAAACTGAAAATAATCTCCCCCCCAATAAGGAACCCATTCAGGGAAGTGGCCATCGAATAAGGGAAAGTAAAGCATGTCTACCACTTTACCATGAAGAAAGGAAGAATATCCTCCTTCTGGTGGAAACATTTCTGCCAAGCCGCCATGAAAAGGTGAAGCTGAAAAAATGACTCCATAAAAGGCGCTGTCTAAGATGTTGCCGATCGCTCCAGCCAGTATCAGTCCGAAACTAAGTAACAAGCCCGTAGAAGCCTTCGCATTCAACAATTGTTTGATATAGTAACCCAATACGCCAACCGCTAAAATGCGGAAAAGGCTCAGTGCTAGTTTTCCACTGCGCCCCCCAAGGTCAACACCAAAGGCCATCCCGTTATTTTCTACAAAATGCAGCATGCCTATTTTTCCTAAAAAGGGAATTTCCTCACTATATTCCATGTGAGTCTTGACCCAAATTTTAAGGCTTTGATCAAGTATAAGTACCAATAAAATTACTAGAATGACTATCGTGGAGCGCTTCAATATCTTTGTTTCTTTAATTTTTGAGATTTTAATGTCGCAATTTACATATAAAACGAAAATAGTGATTATACTTTTAGTACAACCACTATTTTCGTTATTTAGAAACCTGAAAACTACTCAGGTTAGTGTTGCTTTTGTTTCGCTTCAATGCTAAGTGTTGCGTGTGGTACAGCCTTAAGCCTTTCCTTTGAGATCAATTTTCCTGTAACTCTGCATACACCATAAACTTTATTCTGGATTCGAATTTTTGCATTTTCTAGATGATTGATGTGCTTTGTCGTTCTTGCAGCAAGCGTAGTCACTCTTTCATTTTCCGCCGTTCCGATTCCATCATCCAATCCTTTGACTTTGTTATCAGAATTATTAGCCATCTCTTCTTTTTGACTCAAATAGAATTCCAGCTGTTGTCGTGCTTCTTCCAGTTTTTTACTAATAATCTGGTCAAACTCCTCCAATTCATTATCGCTATATCTCGTTTTAATTGCTTTCTCGCTCATATATTATAGCTTTTATTGATTTGATAATATTGGTTTTCTTTTGATGTTATCTCAAAAACCTTTCAATCAGCTTTAGGTTGGTTTCCTTTTCAGCTGCAAAAATAATCAAAAATTAAACAATAATTAGTATGTCAAAAAAAATGATATAAGAATTAACGTTAAGAAACATGACTAAGCCTGTAAAGGCCCCTTTTTAGTCCATTTCCCTTGCTTAAGTAACGTGAAGCATTCAATTATATTTTTTAGGCTTTGTTTAATGCCCCTTTTTAATGTTTTGACAACATTTCTTCCTCTACTTTTACTCCATTACAATAGGAAACATTTTTTTGTTCGAAAGCCTTAAATAGCCCAAGATTACCCGCTTCCATAAAGTCAGCGCAAGCGCCCTCTCTATCTTTTAGTTTCTTTTTGCAAATCGCACGGTTATAATACGCTTCCTTGTGTGCTTGATCCATTAATAAAACCTGGTTGTAATCAGCCAATGCCATTCGGTATTTTTTCATTTTATAAAAAGCCAATGCTCTTCGGTAATAAACATCTTTACTGAAGTCAGGATTCTCCTTTAGTGATTGAGTTAAAAACTTGATTGATGCCTTGTAATCTTTCAATTCATAAGCGTTTGCTCCAATGTAGTATAACAGTTCTTCATTGGGCTCACCAATTTGAATGGCTTTACGAAGATCTTTATTTGCTGCTTGGAAAAGTTCTTGCTGCATCTTGAGTTTAGCTCTGTTTGCGTAAAGAGTTTGTAGAGAAGAATCTTTTTGGATTCCTGTATTGTAGTCTTGCTCTGCTCCAAAAAGGTTTCCAGTTCTAAAACGCACTGTTGCTCTGTTGTTCAGTGCTTTTACATTATCTGGATCCAAGGAAAGACAATTATCAAAGTCTTGCTTGGCAAGCAAATTCTGTCCTAGCAGTGCAAAAGATTGTCCTCTTTTTAAATAAGCTTTTGCAAAATCAGGACTTAATCGAACCACATGTGTGTAATCCAAAATTGCTTGCTCCTGGTTGCCTTGTCCCTTAAGCAGGTTCCCTCTGTTTAGGAAAGCTTCCATTTTGTTTGGTGCCAATCGGCAAGCAGTGTTTAAATGATACAATGCTTCTTCTGTTTTTTCCATTTCGAAAAGCAAAGCGCCTTTACCACTATGTGCTTCATAGTTAAGACTGTCTTTTGCCAAAACAAAATTGTAATCATTTAGAGCTTGGCTTCTGAATCCCTGTTTGTGATTTCGTTTTGCAATTAATAATAATGTGCTGTTATCTATTTTTTTAGCAAACCGATCTCCTTTTGATTCTTTCGGTTGAATTGATATTAAATCTGTATTCAATGTCTCTACCAAAATTGGATTAGTATGATTCATCACTGGCGGTACAGTAGCAACTCCTTTAGGTGTAAATTCATCAAATGCAATTCTGTTTGCGGAATTCAAATCTTCGTTATTTTCAAAATATCCAAAACTTTCATCTTCATCCACTTTTGCGGTATTTTCTGTTTTTGTCAATTCAGTTAGCTTTCTGATTTCGTTGATAAACTCTGGTTCCATTTCTTCAATAGAAGCTTCTTTTTCTTGAATTGATGCTATTGGCAATGACTCAGCACTTAAGCTATAAGTCGGTGGAGCTGGTGCTTCTTCGTATTCACTAGGAACAATTTCATAGGATAAATATTCTACTCTTTCGTTTTTTGCAGGAGCATAACCTTGGCTCATTGCAGCTTTGCATTCTGTAATCAATTTTTTCGTTTCTTGAAAATCTGCTCCTTTTTCAATGGCAATTTCATAATCATAAATTGCATCTTCATAATCTCCATTGTGGAAATAAGCCAATCCTCTTTTAACAAAGAAAATAGGTTTGTTGCCATCTAGTTCTAAGGCTTTATCTAAGTTTTCGATCGCCATTTCGTAATTGCCCCATTCCAAATTAATCCACCCTACACCATAAAACGCATTGGCATTTTTAGGGCTTAATCTTGTCGCTTCTACAAAATCCAACATGGCTAACTTATAGTTGTCTTGCTCCATATAGTAAAAAGCACGGTTGGTATATATGTTGGTACCTTGGTGTAATTGAAGTGCCTTTGTATAACCAGCTTCTGCAGATTCGTGTAAGCCAGCCTTGCCAAACGAATTTGCACGATTGTTTAATGCACGCACATCATTGGGATTAATTTCCAGAGCTCTATCATATAAAACAATTGCCTCTTTAAAATTATTCAATGCGAATTCCGCATCCGCCATTCCATTATATACTTCTGAATCGTTGGGATTAATTTGTGCAGCCATCGAAAAGTCTTGAAGTGCTGTTTCGAATTTTTGCATTTCTAAGTAAGACATCGCTCTATTCACAAACAGCAAATTATCTGCACCAAAAGAAAGTGCTTTTGTATAATCTAAAACTGCTGAAGGATAATCACCGATTAAGAAAAACAACCTTCCTCTTTGTTCATACGCGTCTTTGTCCTCAGGAGCAAATTCAATTAATTTGGTGAAGTCTATAATAGCCTTGTTGTATTTTTCTAGTTGAAAATTAGCAAGACCTCTATTGTATAATGCTTTTTGATTGGACTCATCCATCCTTAATGCTTCGCTATAATGTGCTACAGCTTCTACGGTGGCTCCATTGTCATGAAGATCAATTCCTTTTTCATAAAAAGAACTCGAGTTAATATTTTTTACAAAAACTTCTTGCTGGGACAAAAGAGGTAAGGCAAAAAATACAACGGGAATGGTTACCAGGATGTACAATTTTAGTGTGTTCATAATGTGTCTCATTTACATCGTGAATGTTTTTCACGAAAACTTAATAATTAATTACATATTATATTTAAATAATATATCAAATTTTCTGCCAGACTTGGTTATAGGTAAAATTGTAAGGAAGAGTTGTCTAATTTTATACGACAATTACATATTGAATGTTCCAATATATGTTTAATTGTAACATATATGGTCGCTTTCAAGAAATATTGCAAATAGCTTAGAATGCCATTTTAAGATGTTATGGTTTGATAGGTTACAAGTTAAATATAATTATTTTATATAATACAAACATTTAATTTCCTTAGATAGAAAATTTATCCTGTCACATAAAAAAATAACGTAATACGGTCTTAAAATATACTGGCAAGGTTTTATATATAGATAAATCAAATATTTAGTTTTAGTTTGACTTACTATGAGAAAACTCATTTTCACAAATGCTCGGTAAGGAAACAAAAAGCTGAATTACCAAGCATTATCTTATTGGAGAAGCATCGAAAAGAACGCTATCACCCTGGCCTCTTTTTTGACTACATAAGTATTGTTTGGTGTATTCCTTTACGCTTTAAAACAGTACGTTATGAGAAAACAAATCCTTATCACCCTGACTTTTCTATTGTCATTTTTGACTTATTGCTCTGCAGATATGACGCAAGAACAATCCGCTTTTATCTCTAATTATACAACTATTGCTATTCAAGAAATGGACCGAACAGGGATTCCTGCATCCATTACTTTAGCGCAAGCTATAATAGAAACGGATTGGGGAAGAAGCACATTGGCAAAAGAATCTAAAAATCACTTTGGGATAAAATGCAAAGCTACTTGGAAAGGAGCTACCTATTATCACAAGGACGATGATCTTGATAAAGATGGCAAGTTGATCAAATCTTGCTTCAGGGCTTACGAAAATATCGATCAATCTTTTATCGATCACTCTGAGTTTTTAATGAACAATCCAAGATATGCCGAGTTGTTTTCTATTTCAAAAACAGATTATAAAAAATGGGCAAAAGGGTTGAAGAAATGTGGCTATGCGACTAGTAAAACATATGCACAAGCTTTGATCAATACTATAGAGAAGTATAAATTGTATCAATACGATACTGCTCCAGTTGGAAACTTAATTGCTACTGCTCCAACTTTCGTATTACCTGAAGGAAATGAACCAAACTTTGCGGATCATATTCCTGCAATGGAAACGACTACTATTGAAACACCAGCAGTTTATGAAATTCCAGAAGACTATAAACGCAACAACCAAAAGGATGTAGTTATTCAAAATGAAATGTCAACAATTGAAGTTCAAATACCAGTTAGTCTCCCTGTATTAAAAGAAGAGACCCCTCAAGAAAAGAAAAACGAAATATCTCAAAACATAACGTCTGTTTCGATTGCTGTGGCGGATAATGTTTTAAACAGCAATGAAGCCATATTGGTATCGGCTGCGGTGAGTAACATAGGAACCTTGCAGCTAAGTCGAGCACCTAGGGTGAGCAGCAATCTTCGCCGATAGTTTTTCGGTAAAACAAACAGTAAAGGCTTGACGAAATCGTCAAGCCTTTTTTATTTTCCTTTTATAAGATTTTTATTCTTTAATTTCTCCTTCCTTCAATTCTATCTTCACGTTTCGCTTAATTGGATTTGAATGCATATCTGCATATTTTTTTCTATTCTTAGCAACATCTATCGCTAAAAATAATGCTTGCCTGAAGCTAGAAGGATCCGCTTCGTTTTTTCCAGCAATATTAAATGCAGTACCGTGATCCGGTGATGTCCGCACAATTGGAAGTCCTGCTGTGAAGTTTACACCTTCTCCAAATGACAACGCTTTGAATGGGATCAAACCTTGATCGTGATACATTGCAAGAATTCCATCTACTTTTTGATATTGTCCTGAACCAAAAAAGCCATCTGCAGAAAAAGGTCCCATAACCATTAATCCTTTTTTCTTTGCTTCGATCACAACTGGACGGATAATTTTCTGCTCTTCATCTCCTAGTACACCTCCATCACTTGCATGAGGATTCAAGCCAAGTAGTGCTATGATTGGTTTATCAATACCAAAATCTTTTTTGAGAGACAGATTCAATAATTTTAATTTAGCAATAACTTTTTCTTTAGTAACTGCCGATGCCACATCTCTCAAAGGAAGGTGATTCGTTACCAATCCAACTCTCAAGTCTTTATTTACCATCAACATCAAACTTTCTTTGACATCAAATTTATCCGCTAAGTACTCTGTGTGGCCAGGAAAGTTAAAATCTGCTGTACTCATTGCCTGCTTGTTGATTGGAGCAGTAACAAGTGCATCGATGTATCCAGCTTTTAGATCATTAGTTGCTTGTTCGAGAGAGATTTTGGCATATTTTCCAGAAGTTTCAGACAATTGTCCAATCGTTATATTAACGTTGTCTTGCCAACAGTTCACAACATTTATTCGATCCCACTTTAATCTTTCTGCAGAACTCAACTGTTGAAAACTAAGGTCTTCCAATCCCGCTATATTCTTGTGATAAGAAACAACTTTAGAGGAGGCATATATAACCGGTGTGCAAATTTTTAAGATCCTTTCATCTGCTAAAGTTTTTAGGGCAACTTCCAAACCTACTCCATTGATATCTCCTGCACTTATCCCAATATTTACTTTTTCCATATCTCTTCCTTGATTTTATTTACGTTGTAACGAAATTATTTTAGATGTAGTTTCGGAGCTGTTAAGAATTATAGTTTTTTAAAAAGTCAAAAAGTAGTCTAACCCCTACTCCTGTCCCTTCTTTTGGACGGTATGAATTAGCTTGTTTTAAGTAAGCTGTTCCAGCAATATCGAAATGAAGCCATGGATAATCAGTAAAATGTTCCAGAAATTTTCCCGCGGTAATCATCCCAGCTGAAGAACCACCTAGGTTTTTCAAATCGGCAATATTCGATTTCAAGTAATCTCCATATTCTCTCCAAAGCGGAAATTCTACTAATCTTTCATAGACTGCATCCCCGCTTCTATTTATTTTTTCTTTTAGTCCATTTTTGACATTGCCCATGAAACAAATTGCTTCGGGTCCAACAGCTTTGGCTGCAGAGCCGGTTAAAGTAGCAAAGTCCAAGACTAATTCAGGGTCGAATTTTTTTGCGTAGTGCAAAGCGTCTGCTAAGATAAGTCTTCCTTCTGCATCAGTATTTAAAACCTCGACAGTACTACCGCTATGCATCCTAATGACATCACCTGGCACATAGGCATCTTTTCCGGGTCTGTTGTCCGTAGCAGGTATCAAGCCCATTACATGTACAGGAAGTTTTGCTTTTGATATCGCAATTAAAGCTCCTACAACGGTAGCGGCACCTGCCATATCACTTTTCATGGAATCCATAGAATTTGCAGTAGGCTTTAAACTCAAACCTCCAGTATCATAGACTACACCTTTACCGACTAAAATTATAGGTTTTTTATTTTTGGCGTTCGACGGATGCCAATCCAAAATATTAAATGTTGGTGGTTGAGACGAGCCTTTATTTACGGCAAGGATTCCACCCATTTTTAGCGTTTCAATTTTCTTTTTTCTAAAAACCGTGGTTTTAAATCCGTTGGCTTTTCCTTGCTTCACAATCTCTTCGCTGAATTTCTCTGCACTTAAATAAGACAAAGGTTCGTTTACCAAATCTCTAGCAACGCAGGTCGCTTCCATCGTCGCTTTAAGCAAAGCTACCTCAGCGACATCTACCGCTTTGGCTTCTATCCTAATGGTCTTCAGACAACTTTCCTTTTCTTTTTTGTCTTTGAAATATTTTAGAAATTTATAATTCCCTAAAGCCATCCCTTCTAAATATTCTAAGATATTATTCCCCTTCTTTTGACGGTTAAGGATTGTGATGGTATTTATTTTGTAGTGAGAAAGAAGTGCTAGAATGTCGTTGCCAGCTACTCTCGTATCTTCGAGTAACTCTGCAGGGCTGCCTTTTTTGTGCAAAAACTGTACGATTATATATCTGTTTATCTGGGGCAAAAAGACATATGGAACATCATCTTTGGCAGCTTTTTTAATGAATGACTTTTCGCTATCTGAAACAAGCTCTTTGGTCCATTCAAAATTTTTAACATCGGCTAATATGAGGAGGTGATCATTTTGTTTAAATGATTTTGCTACCGATACTTTGGTATTCATTAAGTTTCTTTAAGTTATGTTGAAACGGCTTTGGTTTTCAGAATTCTAATATTGAATCTTCAAAATGAGGTAAAAAGCATTGAAACAAAGCAAGTTACACCATTTAAACTTCGACAAAGATAGTTAAATCTAGTTGTTAAAAGGTAAATTTGCAATGCATAAATTGGTATTGCTCTGTGCGGAGTTTGAAGCTATTTTCTAAACAAAGGAAAAAATAAAATGTGGAGGATTACAAAGCAAATTAATTTATCCGATCAGTTTTGATGATTATTGAATAAATCGAAAAGGTGAAAGCGAAAAAATCATATGGCCAACATTTTCTGAATCGAGAAGATATTGCCGAGAAAATTGCAACCAGTTTAACTCAAAAAGGGTATTCTAAAATTTTAGAAGTAGGGCCAGGAAGGGGGATGCTAACCAAGTATTTAAAGGAAACTCCCTGTGAACTGACCTTAGTTGAAGCAGACAGAGATATGGTTCTTTATCTTAAAAAGTACTATCCTGAATTGAAGAATCTAATAAGTGCGGATTTTTTAAAGCTTAACCTTACGGAGATAATGGGCCCAGGCCAATTCGGCCTTACGGGCAACTTTCCCTATAATATCTCTTCCCAGATCCTATTCAAAATGTTAGATCACAGAGACCAAATACCAGAAATGGTGGGTATGTTTCAAAAAGAAGTGGCTAAAAGGGTTGTTGCACCATCAGGATCTAAGGTGTATGGCGTTATTTCCATTCTTATTCAAGCATATTATTCAGGGGAATACTTATTTACCGTGGAACCAGATTCTTTCACCCCAGCTCCGAAGGTTTTATCGGGTGTAATTCGCCTAACAAGGAAAGAAAACCAAGATATCGGCTGTGATCACAAGCTTTTCAAAAGCATAGTAAAAATAACTTTTGGACAACGAAGAAAAATGCTTAGGAATACTATGAAATCCTTTCTTCATGAAGATCCTTATTTAAAAGACCCATTCTTTTCTAAACGACCTGAAGAACTGAGCGTTGAAGATTTTATTGAATTGGCCAAAGAAGTCGAAAAACGTCGTTAGAAATCAATTTAAAGGTTTGGCTATATACCTAATGCTTTTTGCCTTATCTTTGGGAACTAATTGAGTTGGATAGTGTTATGATAATCGATTCAATTTTATCACAATCAAGAAGAAAATGACTTTAGAAGAAAAAATCAACACAGATTTAAAAACGGCCATGAAGGCAAAAGATCAGGCGGCATTGAGAAGTGTCAGGGCCATTAAATCTGCAATAATGTTAATTAAAACGGATGGAAGTGGTAGTGAAATCACTGATGATGTTGAAATTAAGTTAGTTCAAAAACTGATCAAACAGCGGAAGGATTCTTTGGATATCTTTGAAAAACAGGGCAGAGAAGACCTAGCAGTAAAAGAAAGAGAAGAAATCAGTGTTATGGAAAAATACTTGCCAGCACAAATCGGCGAGGAGGAATTAACCTCAATCATCAAACAGATCGTGGAAACGACAGGAGCTTCTTCTATGAAGGACATGGGTAAAGTCATGGGCATGGCCAGCAAGCAATTAGCCGGCAAAGCTGATGGGAAAACCATTTCTTCTATTGTCAAGCAAATTTTAGCAGGCAGTTAAAACTTCTTTTCACGGGTGGATTTTGTGGGAAATCTACCCTTGAAAATTGTTTTTTGCCTTTGTTCTTATTTTTTTATTAATTATATAATTTTCTTTTCCTCCTTTCCGTTCTAAATACCGTCTCAAACATTATTGAGTAAATCTCAAGGTAAAGACAAATCCCACGAATAAGCCTGGTATCACAATACGATTTCCTAAAGCGTTATTAAATGACGGAACTAAGTATTCCGTCGAATTATTTAATTCGCCTATAATAAAATCAGACTCAATCGCTCAAATATGAGGTGGCAAACGCACGTCTTCGTGGTCTCTTTATTCTCTTTTTTATTGCTTGGCTTGTCTTGCAGTAAAGAAACCATCATTGTTCCTGACAATGACCCTCCGATCGTAAACAATGTTCCCTCAATTAAAATCGAAAATTTTATAAATAGAGTTTTTATTGACCTTATTGGAAGAGAGCCTCTGAATTCAGAAATGGATCAAGAATTACAAGCCTTGAAAGTAGGAGACTTAACAAAGGAATCTCGGCAGGAATTGGTAAAAAAATTGCAGACCAATACTACTTTTATTGAAGGAGATAGCACTTATAAAAGAGCTTACCACCAATACACTTATGATTTGGCAAAAGTCCATTTTTTAGAAGGAGCTTCTACTGCGCAAATAAATGACTTTGTGATGGCTGCAGATAATCCCGGAGATTTTGATCGAATCAATAAATTGTTATCCGCAAGGCAAGAGTTTGAGAATGGTGAAATTAATATCGCAGAGCTTTTTGGAAGAATGATTTACAATATCGTTTACGACCAAATTAATATGAACTCTTTCAATTTTGTAAATGCAAGTTTTGATAATCTGTTTTGGAGGTTCCCAACTGATTCCGAGTTTGATGCCGGATACAACATGGTTGAATTCAATATTTCTGCCACGCTATTTGGAACATCCGGACGGGACAAAACCGAGTATGTAAACATTCTAATCAATAGCAATGAGATTTATGAAGGGATTATAATTTGGTCTTATCAACAATTATTATCCAGACGGCCAACAACTGAAGAAACTGCTTTTTTATTAGAAGATTTCATCAACCACAAAGACCTTAAAATCATTCAGCAACATGTCATGTCGACAGACGAATATGCTAATTTTTAAATACATGAAAATAAGAAATTTACTCTTACCTCTATTACTTTGCGGAGCAAGTTTGTTTTTACATTCTTGTAAAGAAAAATCCTATATCTATGAGGTTAATGAATTAGAAGTAAGTCCAAACAACTCTGATAAGAATAAAGAGAAAACGGTGGAGCAGTATGTTGCTATTTTATATGCCAACATGTTTCAACAAGCATTAAGCCCTGACCAACAAGTTGACTTGGCAGACTTGATAGCATCTATTGGTGACAAGCAAATAGCCTTTGAAGCCATTACGGCCAAAATGATAACTGATCCTGATATTCAATTACCAAGTAATGAGGAGATGAGGACAGACGTTTCTTCTT
Source organism: uncultured Saprospiraceae bacterium (assembly GCA_938041325.1). Classification (GTDB taxonomy): domain Bacteria; phylum Bacteroidota; class Bacteroidia; order Chitinophagales; family Saprospiraceae; genus CALIAG01. The sequence goes on from CALIAG010000005.1 coordinate 18,097, forward strand.
TCGTCACAGACACTTACCGTCGGTTCTTTGTCAGAAACCCCACAGAAGCAGAAAAAGAGTATTTCATAAACTATATAGAATCAAGACCGAATGTAACTCCGGTTCATATTTACTTCTCCTTCGCGACATCGAATGAGTACTATTATTATTGATCCTTGATATTGATTGACTAATCTTTTTTCAAAAGAAATAAATGAAAAAGATGAAACGTAGAAATTTTATTAAAAAAGCCACTTTAGCCGGCGCTGCAACGGTAGGGGTACCCTATATACTTCCAACAGGAAGGTTGTTTGCCTCAAGTGGTAATCCAATGGCAGAGCATGTGGTTTTGGTTTTGTTTGCAGGAGGAGTGCGGCAACAAGAATCCATGTTGAAAAGGTACTTAGCTGAAAGCCAAGGATTAGATATTGAAGGCAATATCATGTATAACATGCTAACCGGAGATACTCCAGAATTAAAAATTGTATATGGTGTTGATACAGCCGATGGTCAACCAGGCGGAATGCCAATTGATCAAATTCTTCAGACACCACTCGAATTGCAAGGAACGCTATTTCCAGAGGTTAGGTATTCTTCAGGAAGTACAGGGCATTTTGCTGGATTAACTACTGGTGTTTCAGGACACTATGCTACAACACAAGGTTTGCAGCAAAGACCTTTACATCCAACAATTTTTGAGTACCTGCGCAGACATTCTGATGCCAAGGCTACCGATGTTTGGTTTATTGGAAATGGGATCAATAATTCTACGCCTTTGCTAAATCATTCCGCATATCCGGGATACGGTTCTCAATATGGCGCTAACTTTTTCGCACCAAATATTACTTTTGGTCAGCAAGGTCAAGATTACTTAAAAGGCTTTAAAATATTTCACCCTGAAGAAGAGTTGGATCCTATTCGCGAAATGCGCGCCTTCCTTAATCATACTTATATGGAACAAGGTTTTGGAATTCCAAATCTTGGCAACACTGATGAAGAGAAAGATGATATTAAAGCTTTTATAAAAAGTACTTTTGAAAGACTTGAAAACAATCAGGTAGCTTTCCCACCGGTTGTTGATAATGGAGATTTGTCTACTGTTGGATTTGCAACAGAGGTCATGAAATGGTTTAAACCAAAATTGACTGTAATCAATATGAGCGCTGTGGACAGTTGTCACTCGAGCTATACCAATTACCTTGCATCATTGCACAGAGGAGATCATGCCATCGGTCATTTATGGAATTATATTCAAACTCAAATTCCTGAAATGGCTGATAATACTGCTATGATCGTAATGCCTGAACACGGTAGAAATTACAATTCAAACTCCATAACTGATCAAAACGATTGGTTTTCATTTGACCACGATGCAGATGAAAATTCAAGAAGAATATTTACCATGATGGTTGGTCCTGGAATCGACTCGAATTTAAAAGTAGGTGGTGTTGGAAACCCAATAGGAGATGCCTCTGATGTGGTTCCGACTATAGCTGAAATATTAGGCATTAAAGACAATGTAATGAATGCGGGTTTGATCCAAGGAAATGCAATGTCTCTTTTTGATAGAATATAAAGTTTAAAATAAATGAATTTGACTTCTCAAATATCTATTTCTCTTTTTTGTTTTTGCTTGTTGCTTCTAGCGGCTTGTAAAAAGGAAAACGTGAATCCCTATGATCAGGTTGAAATAAAAAACCCTGTTGATACAATAGATATTGATTTAGATCCTAAAAGCATTGCTGGTCTACATGCGAATGTTTTTGGTAAAACTTGTGCCAACTCTGGTTGTCATGATGGAACTTTTGAACCTGATTACAGAACCATTCAAAGCACCTACAACACTTTAGTTTATCAACCAATTATCAAGAACGATCCCAACGGCACATATGAATACCGTGTACTTCCAGGAAACGCTCAAAATTCACAGTTAATAGCAAGACTAACTTTCGACATTGATGACAATTCTGGTATCATGCCATTAGCGCTTGAACCAGATTCTGATTGGCCAGAAAAGTCCGCTGAATATATTCAAGATGTCAAAGATTGGATCAATGATGGAGCCAAAGATATATTAGGAAATAGTCCAGGGTTGAATAATAATGCTTTACCACAAATGGAAGGTGTTGTTGGCAGAGGAGAAAATTGGTTGGGAAGAGAAGATGGAGGACAAGGGGCTTTGCGGTTTCCAAAAACATGGACAGAAGTTGAACTATTCTTTTCCTTTTCTGATGACGATACAACGCCTACTCAATTTGGAAACAACAAAATGCAATTGAGCAAAACCGCAGATGGCTTTGCAAGTATCGCAGAATTAAATTTAGAAATACTTAGCACACCCCTTGTACGCACCGGATACTATGGAGAAGAAGTGGAATATACGCACAGAGCAATCTTTAATCCAAATGATTTCGCAGAGCTGGATGAGGTGGTCTTTTTTAGAGTCTATGTCTCAGATAGTGGAAATCCAGTCACAGAAATTCCTGCTGAAGGTGGTGCGTTTTATATAAAAGATTATTTCTCATTTACAATCATAGAATAAGAAATGACAGAAGGTTTAAAATATAGTTTATTCGGATTGGTTCTTTTAGTTGTATTGGTTTCTACAGGTTGTGAAACGATCTCTAAAGAACCCCAATTCCCTTTAGAACCAATGATCGAATTGGAAGAAATTTCTAATGACACTATTGTTCAATTTGAGGAAGGAATCCGAATAAAAATAAAATACGAAGATGGTGATGGAGATTTGGGAAACTCAGATCCTGATATCAATTCTATTTTCATAAAAGACGATCGATTGGAAAATGCCGATGAATATTATCTGGCTCCATTAGCTCCAGTCAATTCAGAAATATCAATCACAGGATCATTAGATATACAGTTATCTACTACTTTTTTATTGAGCAATGCCGATTCTGAAACCACAAAATACTCCCTCTTTGTTGTCGACCGATCAGGCAATCAAAGCAATACAATAGAAACGGGTCCGATTATTATTTTAAAAGAATAATACGCCCAAAAAACTAAATATGATTAAAGCCCTCGACAAAATAATTTTACTCGTCTGTTGTTGCCTCATTAGCTTGATGATGACTGCGCAGCCTATATACAACATGAGTAATCTTACAGTCGATGATTGCGAAGGAATACTATTGGATAGTGAAAATGGAGATGTACCGAACACCTATGATCACAATGAAAACTTTACCTTCTCTATTTGTATTCCGGGCGTCTCAGGGTTTACCTTAGCTTTTCAAGATTTTTGCACAGAGGAAAATTTTGATTACATGCGTTTCTTTGCAGGACCGGACACGCTTTCTCCACAAATCGGCGGTGTTTATACCGGTGAAATAGATCCTCCGCCTCTAATTTCCACTGGCGAATGCATCACCATTAATTTTATCAGCGATGCAAATGTTACTTGTGATGGTTGGTATGCAGAATGGTGGGTAGACGTGCCAGAGCCTCAACCTGTAGATATTCTCCCGATACAAAATGTGGAATGCAATAGCGATGAATTGATTATAACCTTTGCAGAAAATATTCCTTGTGATTCTGTATTTGCTTCTGCTTTTAACATTGTAGGACCACAATCTCCTAACGTTACAAACGCTACTGCTTTAAATTGTTCAGGCGGAACTACAAATCGAGTACAACTTGATCTTTCCGCTCCCTTTTCTGTAAGTGGGAACTACGAAGTCACCTATACAACTTATGAGTTTGACCCTTGTATGGAGCTGCATGTACTTCGATCTGTTGAGAATTTTGTAGTCATCAATTGCCCGCTTATGGTTTTACTAGAAGCAGACGATGATCCGCTATGCGAAGGCTCTTGTACAAACTTGATTGCAGAAGCAAGCGGTGGAGTGCCTGGCAATTATATCTATACTTGGGACAATGGATTGCCTGCAAATGAAGAAGTTCAAGTTTGTCCTGTTGTTACAACTACATATAACGTCACCGTTACAGACGAATTGGGTGCAACAGC
>CALIAG010000006.1 GCA_938041325.1 uncultured Saprospiraceae bacterium
GTCAATTTAGGATTGCTAAAAAGATAGTCTCCTTGAAAATCAGGATTGAAAAAATCTACGCTTAAAGAATCATTCTGTGTATCCAATTCATTTTGTTCCCAGTCACCTTCAATGTATTCGTAAGTCCAATTGTCACCTGAACCAATGATTGGGCTGATCATAACTCTTTCGCCAGACGCCTTATAGGCTTCGTATTCGATTTGCATTTCACCGTCAGGCATTGTTAATAAATAGCCTTTTAAATCAAAAGAAGAGATGACATTTTCAGCAGGAGCAGTTCCAGAATACACTATTTTGTCTTCGATAGTCAATATTTGACCATCTTTCACAAACTGTGGAAATCGAATTGAAATATCAATATCCTCTGTATGATAAGATTCCAAGTTAAACGTAAAGGTTCCCGTTTTCAAAGCCATTTTAGTAACCGTCAAATCTTCAGAAAATGCTGCAGGAACTGTCATTGCTGTATCAGGAATTACCAATGGAAAAGAAGGTTCCAGTTGAAAAACTTCACTCGCCCTTTTAGCACTACCGTCTCTTTCAAAGCGAAACTTAATCTCTCCATTATCCGCAACAGTCATCTGATCTATCGTTACAGATTCTCTATCTAATATTTCTCGAATAGAAGTTTGAGTATTCAATATTGGCACTGCAAATTCAGGGCTTCCTTCAATGCCTTCGATTTCACCAAATTCTGAAAAATTATTACAACTGAATAAAGTACTGATCAATACAGACAGTACCGTTACCTGTTTCCAAGCAGGATTCCACATAGTAAATGGGATTTATAGATTAAAAAAAATACGGACAAAACAAGTCCGGTTGAACTTGTCTAATTTATGAGATGTGTGTTCTAAGTTATACTATTACAGTAGTCAAGCATTGAGCCAACTTTTAACAAAAATGGCCTGATTACCATCGATTAAGCCATTAACGTGACAGGATTTTTGATCGAATGAGCTTGTTACTTCTCAGTTCAAATTTCATTATATTAGAAATAATTACATTTTTAACATTTTGGCTAACACCAAACCCTCATTCAAACGCATCTTCTAGATATAACCCCAGCAATCATTATTGCTTAATTACACAAAAAAAATTAAACATGAAATTTAAAGCTTTACTTCTGCTACTATTTTCTACCCAATTAATTTTCGCTCAAAACAAAGAGATATTGGACCTTGGACCAAATACCAAAATCGATAAACAAATGCTATTCATGCTGGGGGTAAGCTCCCATCCTAATGAGTCTTTTAAGATTGAAAATGGTTTTTTCTCAGGCGATTTTTCAAAAATCGGTTCTGAAGATTATATCCAGTTTGAAAATAACACACTTACCATTAAAGACTGTGACGAAGAAATATGTTTTACAACGAATTCTACCTCTTTGGAAGGATTTAGAAAAGTAGCTTTTGATGTTGAAATTAGCGGAATAGGTACATTGGACAAAAAATGGGACAATCACGATTGGATTGACATCAGCTATATTCTAGATGGCAAGAAAACCAAACTTTCAGGAAGCAATGGCCACACCTTAAATGGAGTTCCAAAAGATGTTTCTTCGGATTGGATCAAAGTTAAAAAGAACAAAGAAATTCAAATCGAAATATGTATGCGCATGACCGGAGATGATGAGTCTTATACGATTCATGAAATCGCTTTGGAAAAAATCGGAAAACGGGAGGTAGCTGAAGCAAGTGATAGAAATGATAAGAAAACTTTTCTTCATGGCAACACGTCAAGTTTATCTTTAGAGGTTTATCCCAACCCGTCCTCGGATTGGTTGAAATTGAAAAATGAAGAAGACTTCGATGTGAATAAATTACAGATTTTCAACTCCGATGGAAAACGAATGAAGGTATCCAATTACCCTGTAGATTTAAACGAATTTGCAGCCGGGGTATATCATATCCGAGCCTTGCATAAGAATGGCGAAAGCATTGCCACAACCTTTACCGTTGTAAAAAACTAGACCTACAGAATAAGAAATAGATCAGATTTAGAGAAGCTCTTTGACAAATTCATATTTTCAAAGGGCTTTTCTCTGTATTAAATGTTCCTGTGATTGATACTGTAAGACTAATCTACTATCTTTAGAATTGAAACAGAAACAAGCAAATACATGAACATCCGATTACTCTTCTTCTGCTTATTAACTCCTCTCTTCTCATCTGCTCAGGATCCAGGAGAGCAAATATTTGATGGCTCTTTCTTGCACGAAATTCGGATTACTTTTGACAACAATGATTTTTGGGAAACACTGACCAACAATTACAATAATGCATTAGATCCTAATACCCAAATCCCCGATAATGTGCCTTATGAAAGCAGTACCATTATGATTGATGGGACGCTGCTAGAACAAGTTGGTGTTCGGCAAAAGGGATTCTCTTCTCACTTTTTTGCGAATTTCTATAAAAAATCACTCAAACTTGATTTCAACGAATTCAACGACACCTTGACTTATGATGGTCTCAAAAAGGTCAACTTGCACAATGGCGTTGCCGATCCGGCTTATCAAAGAGATTTTCTGGCTTATGATGTTTTAAGAAAAGAAGGGATAAAGGTCCCAAGAGTATCTTTCTGTGAGTTATACCTCAATGATCAATTTTGGGGAATTTATACCATAGTTGAACAAATTGACAAAACCTTCTTACGAAATAACTTTCCGGATGAAGATGGCAACTTGTATAAAAATATAGGGTTTTCAGATTTGTCTTGGTTAGGAAATGATCCCGCAAGCTATCAAGCGGAAATCGAATTAAAAACAAATGAAGACGATCCGGATGCTTGGCTAGATTTCATCAACTTCTTAGATGTTTTAAACAATTCAAGCGATGAAGAATTTGCAGCACAAATACAGACCGTTTTCGATGTGGATTCATATTTAAAAATTCTCGCTGTTGATGTAAGTTTAAGCAACTGGGATTCGTATTTAGAACATGGGCGTAATTTTTATCTATATAGTGATCCAACTACTGGATTAATTAAATGGATTCCCTGGGATTATAACTTAGCATTGGGTGGCACTTTCGGCCTTACTTTTGGTGGAGGAGATTTGCCTTCAGATCTAGGGGATTGCATGTCAATTGAAAATGGTTCTTGTCCTTATCAACCAGAGGATTCTATTTTGCAAATTGTTTTCAATGAAGATGATTTTTGTTGCAATGTATTTTGGACTTCCTCTTGCCAAGCATTGTACAATACCATTAGTACAGATGGATGGTTACCTGCGGACCGTGCTGAGTGCGTAAGTTTAAATGACGGTTCCTCTCCTCTAAGCATCAATGATGTTTTGTACCATGAAGTAATTGAAACAGCACCTGAATGTTGTCAACAAGGATGGACAGCAGACTGTGATGATCTTTATGATAATTTAGTAGCTGATCCGAATTACGAATTTCTGGATTTATCATTATTTCAAGAAGAATCAGAAAAGGTTTTGGTCACCAGATTATTAAGTGTCCCAGAATTTTACGATCAATATTTAGAAAATGTATGTTTGTTATTAGAGGACAACATGAATAACGAAAGATTAGATCCAATAATAGATTTTAATGCTGACCTAATCGCTGACAAAGTTCCTTTAGATTCATTTTACCTTTTCGATCTTCAGTATTTCTATTACGACATCAGCGAAGGAACCCAAAATGGGTTTATGCCAAGTTTGAAAGAAATCATACGACATAGAAATGAATTATTGAGTCTAACTTTAGAGAGTGAAAATATATCTTGCCAACCAGTTCCATCTCCTGTCGCTTTCGGAGATATTGTCATCAATGAGTTTGTAGCTTCCATGGACAGTACAAGTGACATAAGTGATCAAGACGGCGACTTCGATGATTGGATCGAGTTATACAACAATACATCAGACACCATTTCTTTGGGTGCTTTCTATTTGTCTGACAATTTTTCAGATCCTAAAAAATGGAATTTCCCTGACACCACTTCCATTGCTCCATTTGCATACAAAATCGTTTGGGCGGATAGTGATCCACTGCAAACGGGTTTACATACAAATTTCAAACTAAGTAAAGCTGGAGAAGAAATCTTATTCACCCATGAAGACGGAACAGTCATCGACTCTGTTAGTTATTTTGAACAATCTACCAATATCGCAAGCGCTAGAATTCCCAATGGTACAGGACCTTTTGTACAACAAGAATTTACTTTTGGAATCAACAATGTAATTGTATCAAGTACATCTGAACTTAGCACAGCGTTTTTCAAATTATATCCAAATCCTACAAATGGGATCATCAATATAAAATGGGAAAATGCACAAAACAGTCCCAGTATTGTAAAAGGATACAATGCGCAAGGATCATTGGTTTATTCTAATAATTTTGGAAGATCTGACTTACAGACTATTGATTTTTCTCCATTGCAAAACGGAATGTACTTTTTGACAATTGAAAAAAATGGGAAGGTTTTTACTGAAAAAATTCTACTAAACAAAAAGGAATTTTAATCTCGGATGACCACAAACTTCAGTGTTTTTCGCTTATTCACTTTTAAGAAATAAGTAGCTGCTGGGAGATCCATTTTTCCAACTTTAATCGGATAATCTGCTTTGCCAGCAAAAATATCAAAAGTTTGACGGCCGATCAAATGTCCGGGTATATCATATATGTCAACCGTAATTGTTTGATCCTCATCTGTTTCCATTCTCAGTTTCATATCTCTGCCAGATAATACAGGATTTGGAAAAAGCAAGCAATCAAGAAATGGACAATCGTTTTCGATTCCTCTTACTGGAGAATAGCTAAATGCGCCAGTTGGATATTTAATTTTTAAACGATAATACAATCGGTCAGATTTATGTAATTGGGCATCCGTAAACCAATATACTTTTATTTCCTCTAGGGGAAGTGTATCGCCTGCAACATATCCAATGTTTACATAATTCAAACTATCAAAACTTCTCTCTATTTCAAATTCGGTTATTGCAGATCCTTCTGGGAGTATCCAGGTTAATATAGTTTGACAATCTTCATCTTGAAAGACATCAAATTGCAATGGTTCTACATTCTCCGGAATTAATTCTCGTTCAGCAAGTGTAAAAAAACCAAAATTCGTAACTAGGTCCTGTGAAATAATTTCCGAAACTGGAGCTGAGCCATCCGGTTCTGCCTTTACTTGAGTCCAAAACGCTTCACTCCAAAATGCGATATCTATATTGTGTTCATCTGGAAAACTAGAAGTTAAACCATCATATGCTAAACTAAGTCTGGCATTTCCCATCCCCGCCAATCTCACTATTTCCCAATACTCTTTTTTGCTTACATTTTTCAGACTATAATCTGTTTCATAATTGCCGAATCCGTAGTCAAAATATTCTCCTTGAAAAATATTGTTCTCTGTAATGTCATATAGGCCTGCTGGTTTGTATAAACCGCCTTTTCCTGTAGGCAGAATAAAATTGTCAATCCCTACTTTTTGAACTGGTCCCGAAATATGAGAAAAATCATCTGCATTGATATGATTTCCTAAATTGTAAAACCGCACCAAGGCATCTTTGCTAGTATGAATTATTCCATTCCAGAAGTTCATCAAACCATAGATTTCTAAATTACTTGAACCAATGATTCTAGCTCCCGAAGCATTGTCAATCTCTACGTCATACACGTTAAACGTTTGATTCAAAGTCAATGTTTGTGTACCCGTTCCTAAAAGACGGAAAATACCGGTACTCATATCAAATACTTGTGCATTGTTTGTCAAATTTCCCGTCAAACAAAAGTCACCCCGATTAAAAAACAAAGAGGATCTATTCGTAAGATTCCCTTGAACATGAACCAATTGTCCGTCTGAGATAAATAGTACCCCATCATTAGCGACTTCTATTTGTGCAACAATCAAATTGAAGCAAAGCAAGAATAAAGCTGTTAATATGGAATATCTTATTTTCATATATTTTTTGATCAATATTAATTATTAGTTGCGAGAAATCTAAGGTCCAAATTGTCGCTCATTTTGACAGGTTCAATTACAATAATATTTCTTATTTAACAACAAAGACTACGTTGATAAATGAACAAGAATCGGAAGGAACATCTTTTACATCGTATTCCATTACGCCATTGTCATCAATCGATACATTTTCAAATATGTCTGTATCAAAATCTGTAACATAATAATACAACTCAGTCTCGCCGTAAGTAGGGATTGATAAAGGAGCACTGTCACTTCTCACGGCAGGTGTTCCGTAAAGGCTTTCATAGGTAGCGTGTAAATCAACCGTATTGTTTTGGCTTATAGAAGTTGCAGGAATTGCAATAGCTGGTGGATAAAATATTTTAGAAGATTTTGCAGTATTCATTTCTACTACATTTCCATCTACATCCGCAGCCAAGATATAAGTTTCTGTACCTGTCATATTTCCATCGCCATAATCTTCTAAGCGGACATCACCATCTACATGTAATTTAGCTTCTGCTGAATTCGTACCAACTCCGATATTACCTGCTCCATTTAAAGTAAGCATATCCCAAGCACCACTTCGAATTGCAAAACCAATGTATTCGTCACCATCAGACCCGGTATCTACAAAATACATATGGCCAGCTTGACGTATGTCGTCACCTTGTCCAAAGGTATGCAGTCCTGAAACTGATCCATCAGGGACGTTAGGGGTCAATGCTGTAATAGCTCTTGACCAAGCTCCTGCGTTTGAATTCGTACCGACTATGCTGGAAAGATATTTATTGGTGCCATCATTTGAGTTTGGAGCAAAACCTGGATCACGATCATAAGTTACATCCAGTTGGGCTTCAGGCGCGGAAGTTCCGATGCCTACTTTATCATCAAATATTCCATATCCGTTGTCCACCCATAATCCAAAATTTTCGGTGGCACCAGATGCCCATCCGTATAAACCAATATTATTGCTTGCACCAGATCCTGCGGATGTTCCATTAACACCAATATTGGTTCCGGTAGTTCTTAAATTCATTGTTTTAATCGCTTGTGTTTCTGTTTCTCCATCTGCAATATCAACACGCAGTTTTCCTCCGCCCGATCCTGCAAAAGTACCCACTTGGACTTTATTCGCAGCAGCTACATGAAGCGCCTGACTGGGTGCCGCAGTTCCAATTCCTACATCACCAGTACTTTTAATAATCACATCTTTGGTGCCTTCGAAAGTCAAATCGTTCCCATCCATGTCGACTTCTCGATCATCTTCTAAAGTTCCGTCATTTGTATAAATGTTATTATTGAGATCATCAAGCTCTACTTCTACTACATCTCCATCTGCCTGTACACCTAACAACCTTGCAGGAGAGGATTCATCATGGATTCCCGTTCCATAATCTGAAAATCTTACATTTCCTCCGCTGACCTCTAATTTTGCATCTGGATTTCTTGTTCCGATTCCTACACTCCCAGAATTTCTACCGGTTACTGACATGACCTCAAGCGAACCTAAGTCACCTACTGCATCTACGCCATGTTGCCAAATAAAGAAATCTATACCGTTATAATTTGAGCTATTATTATGGCGAGACTTAATAGCATGACGATAATTCCTTGTTGAGCTGTGCCCAAATTGAATTTGGCCAGTATTGCCAGCATTATTCCAACCCGAACCATTTCTAAAAAGACCAATTCCGTCTACATCTAGTTTCACAGTTGGCGCCGCTACTCCTAGCCCCAAATCTCCATCGCTTTCTATGACGACATCACTTGTTCCTTCAAAAGTCAAATC
>CALIAG010000007.1 GCA_938041325.1 uncultured Saprospiraceae bacterium
GTGACAAGCCGAGGCATAATCGCCAGCTAAGTTCATCGCTGCCCAATATTCCGCTCCAGCTTCAGAGTCCAAATCCAACCACGCCAAGTGTTTGGCTTCTTTTGGCAATGGACATTTTTCCATCGCGATCTTGGTATAGTGTTGAGATATGGTTGCCCCTAATCCACGTGAACCAGAATGCGATAAAACTGCCAAGTAGGTACCTACGGGAATGTTCCATTCGTTGTCTGGATCAATCATTTCTGTGATTCCAAATTCGACGAAGTGGTTTCCACCGCCTGAACTTCCGATTTGGCGCCATGCTTTGTCTTTTAAGTTTTTCACCAAAGGGATTTCATTGAACAAGCTGTGTTCTAAAATCTCATGATCTTTTGGTTTCTTAAAAGTGGCTTTACCAAACTTGGTATTATTGATCAACATTTTTTTCAAGTCAGACTTTCTTTGATCAATCATGCTTGAAGGCATGTCGTAAATGGTCATGCACATTCTACAACCAATGTCTACACCCACTCCGTATGGAATCACTGCGTTTTCGGTCGCTAGTACACCACCAATTGGTAAGCCGTATCCGTAATGAGCATCCGGCATCAACGCTCCTGCTTTTGCTACTGGCAATCGCATGGCAACATTGATCTGATCCAAAGCACCTGCTTCAATTCCTTCTCCACCATAAACTTGATAGGGAAGAGTGTTTTCGTTCAAAGGAATGGTCGTTTCAATGGGGGTTGGATTCAACAATTCTTTTGCTAAGGTTTTATAAGTCGGATTGCTTAAAAAATTATGAGGATAGTCCAACACTTTTTTTAATTGTGCCAATTCTGCTTTGGTGTTTTCACCTGTTTCGTTGATGATGGTAGCCAATGCCAATCCTATTTGCTTGCCTTCTTTGAATCCTAGTGTTATTAAATTTGCTCCTGTTATTTTCATGATTATTTTTTTTAATTTTCTACTTTTTCCTTGACGAAAAAGTAAGCAAAAAGTCAAGGCTGTATTCATTTTTTAACGCTCCAAAAAGATCGAAACACTAAACCAAATAAACTCGCTTTTTAGCTTTTTGTTTTTGTTGTGATTGTAGGTTGAAATTCTTTTTAGTATTCTTTTGAAATTTTCATAAGCTCAAACAGTATTTGGTTCTTAACGTGTTTAGACCTTTTTTCCACTAAAATGAATAAGGCCAGTATCAAACTATATTTCAGAACTTGAAAATATATGTTTCGATGAAATATGTTTAAATGCTTTTTAAATTTAGTAATTTTCTTGAATGTGGAAGCTCCACTGAATTGTGAAGCCTCCATGGCTATTACTATTTTAAATACTATTCAAAGATGTGATGAAACTGCGCAACCTTTTTGCGCAGTTGTAGTTTATTTTAATTTCTTGGTGAAAAAATAGCTTTTAGTTGATCTACCACTTGGCTTCCGCCGGATAAAGAAATGCTGTTGATCTTATCTGCGATCTTTTCAACGTATTCCATTTCTTTCAACTTCATCAACATCTCATTGTCTTCCATTAATTTTGCAGTGTTCAACAAACTTCTTGTGGAAGCTGTTTCTTCTCTTCTTGTAATGGTATTGGCTTGCGCTTGTTTTTGAGCAACCAATACTCTGTTCATGATCTCTTTGATATCGCCTGGAAGAATGATATCTCTGATCCCTGTATCCAAAACTTTGACACCCAATTTGTTGGATTTTTCTTTCAAGTTTTGGTTCACGTATTCTGCTACGGATTCTTTTTTCTCAAGAATTTCGTCCAGCGTCAAAGTGCCTATGAATTCGCGCAAAGCCAGTTGGACCAAAATGTACAATTGCTTAGCGAAGTCTTTATTTTCAACCATGGCTTTTTGAATATCAACCACTTTGTATTGTGCATAGAAGTTGATTCGCAAAGCGGCTTTGTCTTTGGTCAAAATCTCTTGACCAGAAATTTCCATTTGCAATTGACGCATATCGGCTTTCAATACTTGGATGGTTGTAGCATTGTTCCAGTAGTAGTGCGTGCCTTTTTCAAGCATGCCTTTTTGTTCACCATTGACAAACAAAATGCCTTTTTCATAAGGCTCAACAACAAAGGCTCTGGCCAAATTCATTCCTTTCAAAAGTCGCTTCATTTCTAAAGTCAAATCTTCTGTGATTTCAATATTGTTGACATCCAATTCTTGGAAAGAATAATTGATTAAACCTTTCCAGAATGCATATCTTCCTTTGGTCAATAGTGCTTTAAAGTTGCCGTCAATATATTTCAATACTGCTTTATTATCAGGCACTTCTACTAAAATTAAGTGCTCCATCAAGCGCTCATCTTGCAAGAAGATATTGAGGTTTAAAGCAGGCGTAAACGGTTTGTCTAAATCATACTTTACCACATTGTCAAACCAACCGATCCAATGCTTTCCTGTGGAAATGGAGTATTTGTAGTTGCCTCGATTCATTACCAATCCAATTTGGCCGTCATTAATTTGTACTCTTCGCATGATTAAAAAATTATACTATTAAATAAGAAATTCTATTAATTTTAAATCTCTTTTCGTATTTGGCAAATTTATTTGCCATGATTATTCGCATTGCAATATTGGGGGAATAAATTCCCCCGATACGAGTGAGTTTTAAAATTCCAACTGTTTGTTCTCGTTGTTTTTTAAAAGAAAATACTTGAAAGTAAGCCATCTTCGATCTACGGAAATTCAATTGAGCAAAAGCTCCAAGCTTAGTTTTTTAGAGATCCCTGTTCTTTTGGACAAGAAATTTTTTCTTGTTTCCAGCACATTCGTTTTTAAAAAAGTAAACTTTTCCACCTTTGCGGTATCCTTCAATTTCGGTTGAGGTCCGATTGTTGGTTTTACCAATTTATTGACTAGCAACAAACCGATAAAACCAACGGGCTACTTCCAGTATTTTCAAGGAATCATTTTTAAAAGTGATCAACTTTTGAATTTGGATTTTCAGTCCATTCTGGCGTGATGTCCAGTACTCTACCAATTGAGTTATTACGTCCATACGTAAGCAGGATTCGAACCTGCAACTTTGTCTAATGCTCTGCCATCTGAGCTACAATGCTTTCGCATTGTGAGGAATCGAACCCCCGACCCTTAGATTATAAACATAAATCGAAATTGTCGCAGCAGCATATTGTCAAACAAAGTCGGACAACACTATGAAGCTATACAGAAACTTTCATCTGGTCATTGATCAATTCGCGATCTACTTCTTTTGTGCTTCTTTGCACAATATTTTAAAGAACTTATCTTTTCAAAAAATCGTTCACTTGTTTTGATAATTGTTGTGAACAGTTGTATTCCGTTGAATTACATTTCAAAGATGAGGAGCAAGTGCGCAGTCTTTCTGCGTAGTGGAATATTTTTTGTATTTTTCTTTTTTTGAACTACTTTTTTACGTTTAAAAGAAGTGCGACCACGCTGTGGTCGGAAGGTGGATGTTGCAGAGATTGATTAACGTAAGGTGACCACTCTGTGGTCTGAAGGTGGATGTTGCAGAGATTGATTAACGTAGGGTGACCACGCTGCGGTCGGAAGATGGATATAACAGAGATTGGTTAAGGTAAGGTGACCACTCTGTGGTCGGAAATTGGATGTTGCAGAGATTGGTTAACGTAGGGTGACCACGCTGTGGTCGGAAGATGGATATAGCAGAGATTGGTTAACGTAAGGTGAC
>CALIAG010000008.1 GCA_938041325.1 uncultured Saprospiraceae bacterium
AATTATTGTAACATGCTTACGGTATGGGCGTTATTCATATAGTTTTAATTTTAATATCAATTAATTTAAAGCGCCACTCGTAAGCTATAGAATAAAAAAACTATTAGGACCCAGACCCAGGTGCCCCATACCCAAAAATAAATAGAGATGATTAAACATCTTCTAACACAAATGTTTTTTATACTCCTAAGCTTCTCCGCTTTATCCTATTCTACACAGGATAACCTTCAAGACTTATTGCGTCTTTTGCCTTCCGTTAAAAACGATACAATCAAAGTTGACTTACTCAACAAAATTGGTTGGGAATTTAGCAAAAGTGACCTTTCCCTGACTTATTACTATAGTGAACGCTCAAGGATTTTAGCGGACTGGATCAATTATGATAAAGGATTATCGACTTCCTTAAATTTAATGGGGCGGTTTCATTACATGAGATCAGATCTAAAAAAGATGCAGGAGTTTAATATAAAGTCACTAGAAATTGCAAGGCGAATCAATGATCCAGTTTCTCAAAGAGACGCGCTAAATGGTTTGGGAGTTTATTCCACAGAAATAGGGGCCTACGAAGATGCCTTAGAATATTTTTATCAAGCCTTAGAATTTGCAGGGGAATTGGAGAAAGACATTCGGACTTGTAATATCTATTTCAATATCAGTGTTGTCTATAACGAACTTGGAGATTTAGAAAAGTCCAATCAATACTTGTTGAAGATCAAAGAATTTGCAAGTGGAACTACAGACATTCAAATTAAAGGCCTTGCATATGAGAGTATCGCACAATTTCATTACAACAAAGCCAATTACCAAAAAGCAATCGCTAATTATAAGTTGTTATACAAAATTACTTCAGCAAATGGAGATCATTATTTTAAAGGCAAGGCGCTAATCGGTTTATCCAAAATCGAATATCAACGGGGTCAGCAGGAATTGGCAATGATCTATTTAAACGAAGCACTTTTGCTGTATGAAGAGAAAGAGCAAATAAATGGAGTAAACCTTGCGAAATTCGAACTGGCAAAAGTGAGCCTGCATTCAGGTCAGCCTGCGAATGCAATAGCTTACATTCAAGAAATTTTAGAAAAAGACAATGAGTTTATTTCAAACCGAACGTTATTAAAATCTTATAAAGTACTTTCTGCGGCATATGCAAAATTGTTGGATTATGATGCGGCCCTAATGGCAAATATGGAATACGAAAATTATTTTAATAATTTATTTAATTCTGAGTCTGCTAGACAAATTGCAATTGTTGAAGCCAAGCATCAAACTCAAAATAAGTTGGTAGAAAATACTTTGTTGCGGGCACAACAAAAACGTACAGAAGCGCAAGTCCAACAACGAACTACCGTGATGTTTGGAACATGTATTCTATTAATACTGAGTTTTGTTATTTTAATTTTATTAAAAAGATCAGCAGGAAATTATAACAAGGATAAATATATTCTGAATCAAAAAGTAAAAGCACGGACTTCGGAATTGTCGTTTACTAATTTTAAACTGAGACAATCTAATGAAGAGTTAGAACAGTTTGCATACATTGCTTCTCATGATTTGAAAGAACCTCTTAGGAATATTGTCGGCTTTTCTAATTTATTGGAAAAAAGAATGCGCCAATATTCAATGATCAATAATGAAGTAGATGAGTACCTTGGTTTTATAAAAAACAATGCCAAGCAGATGTATTTGCTAATAGAAGATGTATTAGAATTTTCGCGGATTTCTAAAAATTCGGGCAAAGAAATAGTACTAAACCTAAATGATATTATTGGAGAAGTTCAACAAAATATTTCTTCTCAAATTAAAGAGAAAAACGTAGTTATTGAAGTACTTGACTTACCAGAGATTAAAGCCATTCCTACAAGATTATTTATCGTTTTGAAAAATTTAATTGAAAACGGAATCAAGTACAACCAAAAAGAAAATAAACATATCAAGATCTATAGTATTGAAAAAAATGGAGAAGTCTTCATAAATGTTGAAGACAATGGCATTGGAATTGAATCGAAGCATCACAGTAAGATCTTTAAAATGTTTGAACGTCTTCACAATAAAAGAGACTTTCAAGGAACAGGGCTTGGCTTGACCATTTGTTCTAAAATCATATCACGAATGAGCGGAAGATTAGAAGTGCAAAGCGAATTAGGCAAGGGGAGCATTTTTTCTATTGTCCTTCCTCACGCAGTGTTAGAAACTCCGGTGTATAATCTTCACCCAAAACAGGAACAAGTTAAAAAACTTCCAAGCTTACGATATCCTGAAGTTTCTTGATGATTAAAAAGTCAACTCACTATTCTACATTTTTTAAAACCCAAATCGTTGCCGAAAATTTCCTTTTTATTATTTCTTTTCCTTCCGCTTTGTGCAATCGCACAAGTGTCAAATGAAATGGCTACGGATACTATCGCTTTGACAAAACTCAATACGGATAGTCTGCTTAAGAAATTAATTTATGAAGGACAATTCTTTTGGGCGAATTCAAATCTAGACAAAGCCTACAAAAAATATGCTCAAGCGTTAATGATTGCGGAGTTGGAAGAGAAGCCTGAAAAAATAAATACTATAAAATGGGGACTGGCAAAAGTAGCATACGATCGTGGTAATTATAATTCTTGTATTGAATTAAATGAGTTCCTCCTTAAGGATGCTTCTATCCAAAAAGAGGGCGAGTTTCTAAGCGAAATTTATAATTTGCTTTATAAGTCTTACTTAAAAACAAAGGATTCAAAACAGGCCTATGTTTACCATGAAAAATATACAGAAAGCAAGCAACGGAATTATAAAATAGAAAAGGACAATCAATTTTTAGAATTAGAGAATTTCTTTAATTTGAAAAAAAGGAAACAGGAGAATCAAGTGTTGAAAGAGAAACAAGAAGAAAACCTTGCTAAGATCCAAAGAGAAACTTCCGCCTCATTACTTTTAACACTTATCGTTATTTTAGTTTTTATAATTGGTGGGATGCTTTTCAAATCTAACTTAGAAAAGAAAAAGCAAAATATATTGCTTGAAAATTTAGTCAAACAACGAACTGCAGAATTACAGGAATCGAATAATCAACTAAAAATATCGAATCAAGAACTGGAACATTTTGCTTATATCGCATCACACGATTTAAAAGAACCTCTCCGGAATATAGCTAGTTTTTCAAAACTCCTTGAAAAAAGAGTTGTAGTCGGTGAACACAAAGATATTCCTGAATACATAGATTTTATCAAATCCAGTTCTCGCCAAATGCATAGTTTGATTGAAGATGTATTGGAGTATTCTATCGTCACGAATAAATTTGAACCAGTTACTAAAACGTATGTTGAACTGGAAGACTTGATGCTGATTGTGAAAAATAATCTTTCTAATTTTTTATCAGGAAGAAATGCTCAAATATTGCATCATAATCTGCCGGCATTAAATGTGTGTCCCAAGAAATTTACTTTAGTCCTTCAAAATATTATTGAGAATGGATTGAGATACAATCACGGTAAATCTCCTTTGGTGGAAATAAGTTGCAGGATTACCGAGCATCATATTAATATTGATTTTAAGGACAATGGAATTGGTATTGACGAGGAATATTTTTCTCGAATTTTTGAAATGTTTAAACGACTTCACAACCGTGAACAGTTTGAAGGAACAGGTTTGGGGTTGGCTGTTTGTAAGAAAATAATTGCACATTATAACGGCCAAATTTTAATAAAAAGTGTCGTCGATGCCGGCAGTACTTTTACCATCCAACTGCCCAAATCTTTATCCAAAAACAGCACTAATTTAACAATTGTTAACGACCGGTTTGATCAAACCTAAGTCCCATTAACTCCTTTCTTAACGGCCTCTTTTTTGAAAATAAGCAGAACATATTCATTTACTGAGTTGTTCTTTACACGGTGAATGAAAACCCTCCTGTAGTTCACACTAATGAGTACTAATTAAGTTGAAATTATTTTAATAACAAAATTTTAAAATATGAGCTTGAGTAGTAATTTAAAAAACTATTATTTTTCAAAAATACATCAAGGCAAACTGATTTATAACACTTGTTGGGAAGACCCACGGTGTGATCGCATGTTGCTTGAAATGGATGAAAAAAGTAAGGTCGTCATGATTACTAGTGCGGGTTGTAATGCATTGGATTATTTACTCGACGATCCAAAGGAAATTCATTGTGTCGATATGAATTTCCGTCAAAATGCTTTGCTGGAATTAAAGAAAGTTGGCTTGGAAGTTCTACCATTCGATACTTTTTTCGCTCTCTTTGGCAAAGGCGCTTCTGAAGATGCAAAACTAATTTATCACAATTTACTTCGCGAGAAACTCTCTGTTCCAACTCAGGATTATTGGGACAAACACATCAAGTATTTTGATGGAAAGGGGAGAAGGAAAAGTTTTTATTATCGCGGAACTTCCGGATTCTTAGCTTACAGTACCACCCGCTTAATGAATGCCAGGAAAAGTGTTCGTAAAAATTTGGACTACTTATTTAATGCCATTAGCCTTGAAGAGCAAGTGAAAGTTTTCAATGCTTTAGAAACACAGATTTTTAATAAACATGTCAAAGCGCTGGTCAACAATCATTATACAATGACTTTAGCTGGTGTCCCAGAAAATCAGCAAATTTTAATTAACCAAGATTACCAATGTGGCGTATTTGGCTATCTGAAAGATTGCTTTAGAAACATATTTACCACACTCGATATTTCTGAGAATTATTTTTATCAAGTCTATTTCAATGGACACTATACTCAGGACTGTTGTCCTGAATACCTCAAGCAAGAGAATTTTAATTTCTTACATGAGAATACAGAAAAGATAAAAACGTACACAACGAGTGTCTCGGATTTTCTTTTGAAAAACCCCGGAGAGTATTCTCATTTTATTTTACTGGACCACCAAGATTGGTTGGCAGTCAACGACCCTGCTGCCCTCGAAGAAGAATGGGAATTGATATTACAAAATAGCAAGCCCGGTACGAAAATACTTCTTCGTTCTGCTTCCAAGGAAGTTGATTTTTTTCCTGATTTTATTAAAGACAAAATTGACTTTGATAAAGAGAAAACCAAAGAAGCCCATGCTTTAGATCGAGTAGGAACCTATGCTTCTGTCTATCTTGGAATTGTAAAATAAAACCAATTATGAAACCATTATTAAGTGAAGAATACTTGCCTTCTGACCAAGGGAAAGAAAGGCAAAGAAAAAAGATGGCTACTTATTATCGTTTTCAATCCAAGATTTACGATATGACCAGATGGTCCTTTCTTTTTGGTCGAGAAAAGGTGATTGAAAAAATCCCTTCTTTGAAATTTGGAGATAAACTCTTAGAAGTTGGATGTGGAACTGGACATAATTTGGGAAACCTATCTGAAAGATTTCCGGAAAACGAAGTGATTGGATTAGACATCTCTCCATCAATGTTGAAAAAGGCAAAGAAGAAATACCAAGACAACAAAAAGATAAAGGTTCTTGGTGAAAACTTTTTAACTCCTAAACCTTCTTCAACTTTTGGAAAAGTGGATCTAGTTCTCTTTTCTTATTCCCTTTCAATGATTAATCCTCAATGGCCAGAATTTATTGCTAAAGCAAATCAGATGCTCAACAAAGAAGGATACATTGCAATTGTTGATTTTGAAAATACTAAATCCAGTTGGTTCAAAAAGCATATGCTGAATAATCATGTAAGAATGGATACTCATTTAAAAGAGAACTTACAACAGACGTTTGAAACTGTCTCTTACGAATCCTATTCTGTCTATAATGGGCTTTGGAATTATTACATTTTCATTGGCAAAAAGGAGTAAGATTTTTCGTTTGTTGTAGAAGAAAATTTAAAAGGAGCAACCTAGGCAATACCGCTTAAGTTGTTCCTTTTGTAATTAAGGTACAGGAGCAATAAATAAAAGCTAATTACATTATGGGATACTAAAAATTAGTACGAATTAATTTGATACTTTTACAGCGTTCAAATTTTTAATTCCTAATGCCAACAGCAACAAAAAGCAATTCTTACTTTAATAAAATCTTTGTCAATAAGAACATCTTTTTTCTTTGGTTGGGGCAAATCATCTCTCAATCAGGAGATTCTATTTTTGAAATAGCTTTACTTTGGTTGGTTTTAGATTTAACGGGTTCTAACTCACTTACCGGACTCGTTGCCATGTCAGCGTATTTACCTACCCTTGTTTTTGGTTTGTTTGCAGGAGCTTTGGTGGATCGTTTCAATAAAAAGAAAATCATGTTGTTTACCGATGTAGCTAGAGCTGCTTTGGTCATGGTGATTCCATTCCTTTACTATTTAGATCAAATCAATGTTGTTTTGTTAGGAGTGCTTACTTTTTTTATTGCTTCCTTCAATACCTTGTTTAATCCTTCCAGAGATGCATTGGTTGGTGAATTGGTGAAAAAGGAGGGACGATTATTAGCAAACACCCTCATCTATACTTCTTGGCAATACGCTATGTTTTTAGGGCCAGCCATTGCAGGAATTTTACTAGCATTGGTTGGAGAAATAAATTTGTTCACAGCGAACGCGCTTACCTTTTTATTGTCTTTTGTTTTTATTTATAAAATAGTTTACAAAAAGCAAGATGCGATTGATGAGGTGAAAAGTAAATTCAGTGCCCGGAATGTCTTATTGGATATTAAGCAGGGATTCGAATACATGAAGAGCGAACGGATTTTGTGGGTGCTCTTGTTCATTACTTTTATAGACAACCTTTTTTTAATGGGTCCGGCTGTGATTGGCGCGCCGATCTTTATCCGAGAAATTCTGAATGAAGGCATTGAAAGTTTTGCTTATATCCAAGTCGCTTATGGAGTAGGAATGCTATTGGGTACAATCTTGCTTAACAAGTTTGGCAAACGTTTCTCAAATAAAAGCATTATTCTCTGGGGAATTGTTTTAGATGGACTTACCTTTTTTCCTTTATTTTGGGTCACTTCTTTTTCTGGAATGTTCCTCACCATAATAGTTCATGCCATGGCGATTCCAATGATCATTGTGATCCGACCCAACATCATTCAAGATGTCGTACCAGAACATATGCAAGGAAGAATATTTAGTATGATAAATATTGCAGTATGGGGCTGTACTGCGTTGTCTATAGGTCTTACGGGTGTGATTGCTGACATTATACCAATCAATGTTATTTATGCCTGCATAGCTGTTTTGGCAGCAAGTACTGGAGTTCTTGGCTGGTTTTTATTGAAGGATGAGAACAAGATTTAAGGATCACTTGTTGAAATTTCCAAGAAGAGTTAAGTAATTGGAAATGACTAAAGAGATTTTTTAAATAGACAAGGCAGGAAAAACGGAATTACCCCTTTGGGTAATAAGTATTTTTGTAACGCAGTATATTGAAAAAAGAACCAGTCATTTGTTATTGATTATTTTGAACACTTACTTATATTGCGAAAAACTATTCTTGTAGCTAGCCGTTTCATTGTCTTTAACTTTAATTTCTTTTATTCAAAATAAGTAATAAATATGGCAGATGATTTATTTGGAAAGATAGGAGGCCTTTTTGAAAAAGGAAAGCAAATATTGGGGGATCGATTGAAGTTGGATATTCCAGATTTGATCCGTGCAATAGATCAATCGGATAAGGAATTGGTAGAACGGACAATGACCGCAGGCTTGGATCCCAACAAAGCAGACAGTATGGAAAGGCTAGCCCTGCCTATGGCCGTAGATAATAACAATGCTGAAATTGTTGCCTTACTTTTAGGAGGTGGAGCCAATCCTAACCTTGCTGGAAAAGATGGTGAAAGTCCATTGTTTAAAGCAGTGACCTGGGAAAGCAGCAGCATTGTCAAATTGCTTTTAAGAGCTGGTGCAGATGTAAATAAAAAATCTGTAAATGGAAACTCACCATTAGAAGAAGCAAAGCAAAAAGGGTATGCTGCCATGATTGAATTGATGGAAAATTTTGCAAGCATTGAAAGAGAAGAGCGAATAAAGGAGGATAAAGCCACTCATGAAAAAATGAAAAATAAGGCTAAAGAGGCCAAAGACAAGAGAGCACTTAAACAAGAAAAAGAAGAGGTGAGAGCGGCGCAAAAAGCGCAAAAGGAAGCAGACAGAACAAATGCAAAACTATTCAAACAATATAAGGTTGAAGAAGGAAATCTTCTGAATCCTTTGATAAAAGCAATAGAAGATAAAGACCAAGGAGCCATTGAATTGTTTGCGCAGAAAGTTCAAGACATTAATGCTTTCGATGCCTCTTATAAAGCAACTCCTTTGGTATATGCTGTTGAAAAGGGATATACAAAACTATGCCGATTTTTAATAAAAAACGGAGCCAATCCTTTTTTACCAATTGATCAAATTCACCATTCTGCTTTGACAAAAGCGGTGATGGCGGGGGATTATGATTTGGTACAAATAATGATGGAATCATTTGAAGGAGACAAAGCAGATTTGCTCAATGACAAAACCCAAGAATTGAGTGCACAGTTTTTAGCGTATAAAGATGCACGAACGATGGACCTCTTGCTTTCCGCAGGAGCAGATCCTTATTTTGGGGGGAGTATGGGGAGTAGCCCTGTTTTAAAAGCGATAGAAAAAGGCACCTTAGCATTGCTGCCTGTTTTGCAAAAAAACGGAATTGATCTTAATAAAATCCTTGAAGGAAAATCTCTGATTACTTGGGCAATTGACTACAAGCGTATGGACTGGGTCATGGGACTAATCGACGAAGAGATCAATCTTGATTTATTTGATGAAAATGGAGAGACCGCACTTATGCATGCCGTTCGACAAAATAACCTTGAGGTTGTACGCCTGTTATTAGAAGGACATGCAGACCCAACATTCGAAAACAAGGAAGGAAAAACTGCTTTGGATTTGGCCAAAGAAAACGAAGGAGCAGAAGAAATCATTTCTTTGTTGGAATAGAAAAAGCGAAGCCCTAAATTAAATCTAGGGCTTCCTGTAAAGGCCAATTGTTGATTAAAATTTCTTTCGGCCGGGTGTATTATAAAAAACGAGATCTTAATTGGCTAGAGCATATCTTAATGCGAGTCCAAGTTGCAGGTTAGAAGATTTTATAGCATTGCAATTTTGAAAATTTTCAGCTATTCCTATCGATACTATTCCTTCCCATTGTTTACCAAGTTTGTAAAGTACGCCTGATATAACTTCTGCTTGAAAATTATAAACCTTTTTTGATTTTAAAATCGTTATACAATCACTTTCCGGATCACAATAAGGCGTCAAGCGCAAATGACTATCTGCATTTAACTGGGCAAATATTTCCCACTTGTTTTTGTTGAAAAATGAATAGCGCAAACCTAGAGAATGTTCTAGATTGTAAGTGTCTTTTTGCCCCCAAACGAAAGTACTAAACCATGCTGCCGGAAAGTACTGATAGCCTTCATCTTTAAACCGGGCAAGTCCTAATCTGTTGATTAAGGTCAGTTTATTGAATTTGTATTGAACATCAATTCCTAAATGTTCACCGTTCGTTTTTTGAGGACAAGGAAAAACTTTTGACTTATTTAATGCAAAGTTTTTATGTAAATAAATACCAAAATCCGCCTGAGCATTCCCTGAAAAGGCAAATAAAAAACAGATTAAAAAGAGAGTAAAAATTCGCATCCGCTATGGGTTTTTATTTTTGTAGTTCAATAGGAGAGTGCAAGATGAATCAAAAAGGTTGCACGGTTTTAGGATCCATGTTTTTTAAATGGAAGAAAATAAAAAAAGTGCATTCCTCTTGTTGTGAGTAATGCACTTTTGTGATTATACGTTTAGTAAGGTTTAATTTTTAATCCTTGACCCTATTAAAAGCCAAACTTTTTAGCATCCAATTCGGTAAAGGCTTCTCTGGCTTTCTCGATTGTAAATTCAAATACCAATTCACCTTTTTCATAATCGGAATCTTATGTGCTTCCACAAACTCTATCAAGGTGCCATCCGGATCTTCAATGTACGAGAAATGACCCGCCGCTTCTCCCATGTCGAATCCTTTATCAAAAGCATCGCTGGAATCCACTGTAAAAGGAAAACCCTTTTCTGCGCACAACGCTTTCATCTCTTTCATTCCTCGGATATCAAAACACAAATGAATGAAACCGATATCTCCCCAAAGTCTGTTTTCGAATATTTTGCGCGGGCTGCGATCCAATGCCTGTACCAATTCTATTTCTGTTGGACCAAACATTTTCGAAAAGGCTCCTTTCCTTGCTTCACGATGTCTCAACAATACCCGTCGGAACTTGCCATCTCCAGAAGGAAGGTGTTTGAAATCTTCAAAATTTCCAGATTCATCATACACCACAACATCGTAGCCTAGTATTCCTGAATAAACTTTCAAGCTGTTTTCAATATTCGATACCGCAATCGTACAGCCGCTCACGCCGCCCGTATAATGCTTGCCCGACTGAAACCAACCGGTTCCTTGCGCGACTTCACAAATGTTTCCGTAAGGATCTTTTACATAAAAATGTTCTTTGCCTTCTGGTGTTGTTCCAATGCCGCCAAGCAATGCTGCATTTCTGGATTTAAACCAATCATAGCTTGACTTAATATCACGGGCTTTGAAACGGCAAGCATATATGCCGTAGTCTCCCAGTTGAATTTCAAATTCAGCGGGCTCAGATTTTCGCGAAGTATATTGCCAAATCTCTAATCCACCACCACCTTGCATATTCATCGCTAGGATGGCATGTCTTTGCCGAGGCTCACCACCGGTATAAGGCAACATTAAACCCGCCTCCGCAGCTTCATCAAAGATCGGTACATCAGTACCAAAGTTTTGTCTGTACCATTTGAAGGTTGCATGAACATCAGGGTTTCCGACTCCGATTTGCTGAATTCCACTTATGATTGGCTTGGGCATGTGTTGGTATTAATTTTAAAAAAAAGGGGTTAATGCAGTCTGACCGCATTAACCCTTTATTTGTTATCTATATATCCTAAGCATCTTTAGGACTAGTCGCATTACTGTAAACTCCTTCTTTCAGTCTTGCAGCTACTTGTTCGAAAGCATCTAGTGTTGCTTCGATGTCTTCTGTAGTATGAACCGAAGTTGGGATCAATCTCAATAAGATCATTCCTTTAGGAATTACTGGGAAAATAACCATCGAACAGAAGATTCCAAAATTGTTTCTTAAGTCGTGTGTTACTCCTACGGCTTCGTCAACTCCACCTTTTAAATAAACAGGAGTCACACAAGAATTCGTATTCCCGATATCAAGCCCTCTTTCTTTTAATCCACTTTGAAGCATGTTTACGTTTTCCCAAAGTTTGTTTTTGAAACTTGGATCGTCCCGCAACATTGCCAATCTTTTCATTGCGCCCGCAACGATAGGACTCATTAAAGATTTTGCAAAAATTTGTGAACGCATATTGTATCGCAAATAATCGATCACGTCTTTGTCACCTGCGAGGAATGCTCCAACACTGGCCATTGATTTTGCGAAAGTTGCAAAGTATACATCGATGTCTTGCTGCACATTTTGTTCTTCTCCTGCACCTGCACCTGTTTTACCTAAAGTACCGAATCCGTGTGCATCGTCCACCATTAACCTGAAATTGTACTTTTCTTTCAAAGCAACAATTTCTCTCAATTTACCTTGATCGCCACGCATTCCAAAAACACCTTCAGAAATTACAAGAATTCCTCCTCCTGTTTTTTCAACAATTGCAGAAGCACTTTTCAAATGCTTTTCTAAACTTTCAATATTGTTGTGTTCAAAAGCAAATCTTTTTCCCAAATGCATTCTTACACCATCAACAATACAAGCATGGCTTTCAGAATCATAAACAACAACATCTCTTCTTCCTAGAAGACTGTCAACTGCGGACATAATTCCTTGATAACCGAAGTTGAGCAAAACAGCAGTTTCTTTTTGTACAAAATCTGCTAATTGCCTTTCTAGTTCATCATGAAGTTCCGTTGCACCAGACATCATTCTTGATCCCATAGGATAAGCTAGTCCATAATCAGCAGCAGCCTGTGCATCAACCTTTCTGATTTCAGGATGGTTACCCAAGCCCAGATAGTTGTTAATACTCCAGCAAATAACTTCTTTTCCTTTAAAAGTCATTCTACTAGAAAGAGGTCCTTCCAGTTTCGGAAAAATATATTCACCTTCCGCTCTTTCTTGATATTGACCAAGAGGTCCACGGTTTTTCTTAATTTTTGAAAAAAGATCCATAAAGTTTATTTTTTTTTCTACAAATTGAATCGGTCGACAAAGTTAATGCTAATCATGCACACATTTTAGCCTTGTCATTAGTTTTTGAAATTATCTTTCTAAGTGTTTGTCTATAAGGAGTTTAAACATGGAATCAAAGGGTAATTTATCCTTTCTTTTTCTTGTAATTATTGCTTAAGACGAAGCCTACAATTCCGGGTAGAAAACGTGTCATTATAGCATTTAATTTTCCTAGAGGGGTAAATACATGTTTAAAACGTCTATTAGCAATCATTTTCGCGACGCGTTGGGCTACTTTTTCAGGAGATTCTGCCTTGATAAAATCCCGTTTTGGTTGCGCAATGATTTTGCCATCTGCGTTAAATATGGTTTTTTCCGGATCGTTTTCGGTAAATCCAACATAGGCAATTCCAACATGTACTCCCGCATCACTTAACTCAATTTTAAGAGCTTCTGCCAAGGACGTCAATGCATTTTTCGAAGACGAATAAACAGAGTAATCCGGAATCCCTCTAAAGGCCGCAACAGACCCAATAAAAACGATACTTCCCTTGGTCTTTTTTATTTCACTCAATGCAGCTTTTGTTGGAAATACAGAACCCAAATAATTCACCTCCATTACCTTTCTAAATACCTCAGGGTCTAAATTTTCTACAGAACCTTCCATAGAGATCCCTGCATTATTGACCAAGACATCAACGCCACCATAAGCAGCGACTGCTTGAGCAACCATCTTTTCACAATCTTCCATTTTAGAAACATCTCCAGCCACTGCAATACAATCAATGCCTTCAGATTTTAATTGTTCAAAAGTTTTATTTAATCGTGCTGCATTTCGGGCATTGAGTACAATCTTTGCTCCTTGCGCCGATAGCGTTCTGGCCATTGTTCGACCAATCCCAATGCTTGACCCAGTAATGATTATGACTTTATTTTTTAACTGCATTTTTTATTTAGAATTAAAGTCGAATGACTACGAATACTGCTTGCTAGTTTTCGTCTCCGACGAAGATACAACTCTGTTTTTTCTTGCTAACCCCCGTTTTTTATGACCACGAATTAAAGGATTAAAAAACGAACGACTGTAATATTCACCTTATTCGAAAAAGCAGCAGAACATGAATTCTAAGAAGCCCGCTAGCGGTTCACTCTCTTGGATGCATTTTGATGCATCCACCTTTCAGGATCGTTCGTTCATCTTAAAAATCCTATTCAAACAAAAATGGACTCAAAGCCCGAGTAAAACCGTAAAACCGAAAGAATCGCGTACTCCCGAAAACCAAAAGAAACACGTCCTACCGAAAACCGAAAGAAACACATCCTACCGAAAACCGAAAGAATCACGTTATTCGAAAACCGCCCCCTACACATACCCATTCTCCTTCAACCATCCAAAGCAATCTTCAATCGCTGTTTCAATTTTTGTTTGAGGCATATTCAATTCCTTAATGGCTTTCGCAGAAGTAAAATAATGACCATCGCAAGAGATCTTAGCCATAGGATAAGTTACGTTTGGTTTCTTATTAAAAATGCTTCCATAGAGGCTGCCTAATCTTCCGTAAAGCAAACCAGCAAACGGAGGAACGGGAAGGCTAGGTGCTTTGACACCAACGACCTCTGCAATTAGCGAAAAGGCTTCTTTGTAATTCATGTTGTGGTGTCCGGCAATATAACTTTCACCGATTCTGCCTTGCGTTAAACCGTTTACAACGGCGATTGCTACATCATTCGCATGAACGTAATTTCTTCCACCTACAGCATAGCCAGGAACTTTTTGATTATAGACTGCAAGGATCATTTCTCCAGCTCCTGGTTTGGAATCATATGGTCCCCACATAAACGTCGGATTGACTGTCAATGCCGGAAATCCATTTTTTTTCACTTCATCCAATACAAAATTCTGAGCTTGCAATTTAGAGTCCATGTAGTCCAGCCCATATTTCGCACATCTGAAGGGTTGAGTCTCATCACCTGGATTTTCTTTTGATCCAAAACCAAAAGAATTAGCGGTACCTATAAAAATAAATCGTTCTATATTTTTGGATTTTGCTGCATTGACCATGTTGACAGTACCATCGTAGTTTACCTTCCGAACCATTTCAGAACGGTCTGGCCATATGTTGGTGTTGGCAGCGGTATGTATCACAGCCTGACATCCGTCAGAAGCTTTGTCCACATCTTCTTGAGAAAGGATATTTCCTTCTATTTTTTCTATGTCAAGACCATCAAGAGATTTTGAGGAGCTGTTGGGTAAGAGTAAAACTCGGACTTCGTGATTTTTATTGAGCAGGAGCCTTACGATATTGCTTCCCAGCATACCATCTGCACCGGTAACGAGTACTTTCATGTGTTAATAATTGTTTTCAACATAGTGAAGTTGTTTAAAAATAGATAGATGATTTAATTGTAATCCATTGAATTTCAAATCATCAGCTAATTTTGTTTTCCATAGCTTTGGCTATGCAAAAAAAATGGAGCTTCGACTTGAAAATCAAGCATCTACAATTAATCCTGCCTGCTGACGCAGGAAGGCAGGTTCAACCTCCATTTTTAAATAACTTCAGTTTTAAAAAAGCCTTGAAGGCGATTTGACCTCCAAGGCTTTTAGTGAAGTTGTTTAAAAATGGAA
Source organism: uncultured Saprospiraceae bacterium (assembly GCA_938041325.1). GTDB lineage: Bacteria > Bacteroidota > Bacteroidia > Chitinophagales > Saprospiraceae > CALIAG01. Next base: position 14,780 of record CALIAG010000008.1, read on the forward strand.
TGATGATTTAATTATAATCCATTTTTGAACAACTTCAGTTAATAAACCTTTTCAAAAAAAGAATTTATTAATAAACGACTTGTTTATATAGAGCGGAGGAATTTTCTGAACTTAAGCATGTATTTATAGTTGTCATAACCATAAAGAAAACCTGCTTCTTCCATCCATTCGTTATTGAATATTTTTCCAAGATATCTGCTTCCATGATCAGGGAATAGAACAACGACAACATCGTCTTTAGTCAACTCCTCTCTGATTTTAAAAACACCTTGCAGCGCTGCTCCACTAGAATATCCTACAAACAAACCTTCTCTCTTTGCCAATTGGCGCGCACGAAAAGCACTGGTTTTATCTTCTACTTTTACAAATTTATCAATCACGTCAAAGTTCACATTATCAGGAATGATATTTTTACCAACAGCTTCTAGCTTATATGGATAAATTTCTTTGTTGTCAAACTCACCTGTTTCGTGGAATTTTTTCAAAACAGAACCATAAGCATCTACACCAATTACTTGAACATCTTTGTTTTGTTCTTTAATATATTTAGCGGTACCAGAGCAAGTTCCTCCTGTTCCTACACTACAAACATAATGGGTGATTTTGCCTTCCGTTTGTTCCCAAATTTCAGGGCCAGTTGTTTGATAATGTGCTTCTGCATTTGCAGAGTTAAAATACTGGTTGAAATAAAAAGAGTTTGGTATTTCCTGAGAGAGTTGCTGTGCTTTTGAGTAGTAAGATTTTGGGTCTTCTGGACGTACATTCGTTGGACAGACAATCACCTCAGCTCCTAAAGCACCCAATAAATTTAGCTTCTCATCAGAGATCTTATTCGGTACCGTTAGAATACAACGGAATCCTTTTGTAACCGCAATCATTGCGAGACTAAATCCTGTGTTACCAGAAGTAGATTCTATAATAGTACCTCCTGGTTTTAATTTTCCAGATCTGACGGCTTCGTCAATCATAAATAATGCTATTCTGTCTTTTGCAGAATGGCCAGGATTAAAAGCTTCAACCTTGGCATAAACGGTCGCTTTTATCCATTTAGAAAACGTGTTAAGCCGAATCATCGGAGTATTGCCAATCGTTTCTACTACATTATTATATACACGCATAGAATTGGTTTTGTTTGTGTAATAAGCCTTTCTAGACATAAATCAATTATAGATTATGTCAACATTAGATTTTGAGGTTTCTTAGACTAATTAAGCGATTGAGTTCAGGCTCAGGCAATATTTGGAAGGAAGTTAAATTTTCTGTGATTTCTCATTCCAATACCAAAATTAATACAAACTGACAGTTAATTCATTGAATTATGGTAAAAATTAATTTACAATGGAGAAATTTCATACCATATGATACATTTTCTTAATTTTGTTTAAGATAAAGCGGCTTTTAGGGCAACAAAATTGAGGTAAAATTCAGTTTGATTGGCGTTTTATAGAAATAACCCTTTTTTATTAAAGTTATTTCATTGAAAATGAAACCAAATCTTTTCTAACCTGTATTTATCAATTACAGATTTTTCTTTAAAATTAAGTTTAGTAGGTTAACATAATGGCTAACGAAGAAATAATTCTCAAGGCAAGGTTGATTATGGAGCAAAAAGGCAAGATTCTTTTGCTCAAACAAACCTCACAAAACGGCGGAAAGCATTCTCTTGTTGGAGGAACAGTTGAAAATCAGGAACTGGCTAAACAGGCCTTGATTAGAGAAAGCAAAGAAGAAGCTGGAATTACGCTGGATCGGGAATCGATCGAATTGGTTCACACTTTACATAAAAAGAAAGGGACAAGATCGAGGATTGTGCTCTATTTCAGAGCTAAAAAATGGAGCGGGACAATACAGTCTTTGGAGCCTAAAAAATTCAAAAAGGTGAGTTGGCATTCTTTGGAAAACTTACCTAAAAATATGTCACCGACAGTAAAACACGTTTTGAAGCACTACAGAAACGGAGTACGTTATTCTGAGTTTACGTCTAAGGCAAAACATGCAATAACCCCTTAGTTTAGGGAAGTAAAATAAAATACCCAAAATTAAAAAAGGCGCACTGAATTATTCAGCGCGCCTTTTTTAGGTAAAAAATCGATCGATTATTGCTCAACAGCATTAACCAATTTTACTTTTGCAGCTCCAGTTTGAGACTTCATACAAGCCGCAGGATCACAAGATTTTTTGTTGGCAGCAGCAGTAGCTGTACCTTTCTTGCAGTCTGAAGGCTTGCAATTAGCTGGGTTGCAAGATTTCTTAGCAGTAGCCATTTTAGCATCTGCGCTTGGTGAAACATTCACAAATTGTTTTGCAGCAGCATCGTACTCAACACTTACAAGACTAACATTTCCGCTTTGAGCGCAAACACTTTTCTTAACATAAGATACCATACCTGTTTTAGAACAAGTCTTAGTTTCAATAGAACTGTCCAAAGAAGCAGCTGTTGCAGCAGCAGTCTTAGTACAAACTTTACCGGACTTTGCAGATGCAGTTTTAGCGTGTGAACAGGATTGTGCTGAAGCAGCAAACGAGAATACACCTAAAAAGGCAAATAAGAAGAATAATTTTTTCATGAATTAAGGATTTTATCTTGTTGATTATTTAAAAGTCTGGATTAAGTAAAAAAGACTTTCGTAAAATAAATATATGAATTTAGACGAAATTCACCAAATACTTGTTGCTTCAAAACAGAAACTTAACATTAGTGAATTAGGTATTTGTACCTAGTCGGTAATGATTAATTTTTGAGTAAATCGATTGCCTTCTACTAAAAGACTTACAAAATATATGCCTTTTCCGTAATCCGAAATGTTAAATTGGTGTATTGAAGCGGGCGAGACGTTTTGTAATAAGATTTCTCTTCCAAGTGCATCCATAATTTGAATTTGTTCTACTCGCTCTTGCATCTCTTCATTCAATTCTATGGAAATAAAATCTGTAGCTGGATTAGGATATATGTTGAATATGTCAGCTTCTTTTTCAATTTCATTTGCAGAAGTACTTATGCCCAAATCCTCAATGAGAATATCATCTAAAAGCATTGCAAATTGATCTGGATTGCTAAATACATGGAATCCCAAACTTACCGTGCTGGTTCCCAATGCATCAAAAGTATATTCCGCCACTCTAAAATTAGGATAAGCATTGTTGACAGGATCAAAAATCCAATTCGGTCCAAGGACGTTAAAAGTGGAAGAGTTTTGATTATCTGAAAATCCAACTTCTAATTTCTCCGGATACAATTGATTGTTGTCTTCAGCACAAGCATAGGCAAAACTGATTTTATAAGAATGTCCTTCTTTCAAATCAAAACAAGGTGTGAATAAATAATCATCGGCAGGAGTGACTCCGTCATTGTTCCACAAATAAACTGCAATCCCGTCTCCTGTACGTGAACCCCAATTGGTATTTTGTTCTTGCGTAATGGCCCAGCTGCGATTGTCGTCATTGGCATTTTCTATCACCCAGTCAGTCAGTATTTCAAAAGATTCAAAGCCCATATCAAATGGAGATATATCTAGATCAAAACAACCTGTACTCGAAACATCCTGAATCGGTAATTCACTTCTTAATGTATTTAAAATGCCTCGCATTACATTGACCTGTCCTTGCGTAAACATATTCATACAGTGATCATCTACATAGTCCATATAGTTCATCGACATATCATTGCTGGAACAACTTGCGGATACATTGGGAGGACAATTATAATAAGGAGAAGAGGAATTCGGAGTGTCTGCTATTCCATCATCAGAAGAACAACCAATCGGATTGCCTTGTCCGTTATTGCTGCCCCAAATATGAGAGAGTCCTAAAAAATGTCCGACTTCATGGGTGCAAGTGCGACCCCGATTTGTGGAAGAGACAAAGCCAAATTTATTATAATCTACAACAACGCCGTCCAGATCGTCACCTACGATAGAGTTTGTTGGCAAATAGGAATAGCCTAAAACACTTCCGTCAGGCATGTCGACCGTCCAGATGTTCAAGTAGTTTAAAGAATTCCATTGCGTAGCGGGTTTAATGGTGTTTTCGATAAAAGAACGATTGGGTATATTGTTATATTGATGTCTTGTAATTCCATTGCTGCTTACTCCATTTGGAGCAACAGTAGCCAGTACAAATTCGATTTCTGCATCTGCTGCTACATCTTGAAACTCTGCAGGTGTTTGAATAGCGTCATTGTTTACTCTTCGAAAATCCTCATTCAAAATATCGATTTGAGAAATCAATCGATCAATGGATAAATTAGAACCAGAGCCTACTTGCTCTCCACTATGGATGACATGAATGACTACCGGGATTTTTAAAAGTATATTTCTACTTGAGGCGGATTGCCCTTGGAAAGTACGAACCTGATTTTTTAACTCCAATAACTCCTGTTGATATTCTGGATGGTTGGCGATATGCATTTGCGCCATTTCATCATTGCCACATTTGTGAATTTGAGCAACCATGGAGTTTGACCAAAAGAGTACTAAACCGATTAAAGTGAGGAATAATCTCATTAAATTTACCGTTTGTTTTTACAAAATACTATTCTTTTTTGAACAGGCGAAATAGTATCTATTTGAAGTTTCAAAGTGAACTTTCGACTAATATGTAAACGGCAGATAATACAAACTTGTTTATGAAAAGGTATTTAACAGTGAGTATTGTCGTGCATAATATACTTCTTGGCAATTTTCCTGCCTAAAATATAACGCAGGAATTG
>CALIAG010000009.1 GCA_938041325.1 uncultured Saprospiraceae bacterium
CCATCAAAATCTGAATTTTCAACTCCATATCTATTTAGGTTACATCCAGTACTTAGATCCTCTCTATATTCTCGTGTAATAAATCTGAAGTTTTCAATGGTACTTCCGATTGGAGCCCATCCACCATTTGGGTCGCAATTGTTTTTCTTTTTTAAGGTAGTAGTTCCTGGAAATGTTGTGTTATCTGGGTCTATGCTATTATTACCTAATGAAGTCCAGATGTCTTCGTCTTCAAAATCATCGAAAAATAAAAACGTGTTCAAACCATTACTGGCAGAACTTGCAGTTGAATTTCCATAATACATAAAAAACTCTGCTCTAGTTTGAGCGAGAAGAGATGGGAATTCGACCCAAACAATAGCTCTGTTTGATGCGGTATAAGTTTCTACCCAATAGTCAATCAGAGTAGTTCCATCAGAAAGTGTAAATCGTAAATCGGAAAAGTCGGGATTCATGCCCGCTGAGAATGGAATGTCGACCTGGATTTGATAATTGGCCAAATTCTCATTTGTAGGATTTTTTACTATTAATTCTTTTTTAAATTCCCAAGGACAAAGCCATTGGGCAAAAGAAGAATTACAAGTAAAAAGTAAAAGCAGTATGTAGAAGATCTGGGTCTTCAATTTTCTGTAGTTTTTAGCTTGGGTTGAAATAAACATTCAAATGTGGGAGGGAATGGATTTGAATGTGACAGGGAGTAATAACATAGTAATTCTTAAAAACCGTGCCAATTCAAGTCACGTAACTGCATTTTTTATTTTTTTATTTAACAATACTATTCATGACATAAAAAAAGAGTGATTATTATCGATCCTGATAATAATCACTCTTTTGAATTTTTTTATTTAAAACTTTATTTAGATATAAGTATACAATTATAATAAAACTACATAGTATAAATTAAATAAAACTTTGTTTTAAGCGTGATTGTATTCTTATAATGCAATCATGAAAAAAAACAGCTATTAATATAAATCTGTTACACTGCAATCACCAGGCTCATCTAAGACGGAACAGATTTGTTCTATTAAATATTCTTCAAGATTATTCATGTCAAGCTCAATTCCGAAATTCATTGCTTCACAAGAACCGCAAAAATCAGCATGCACTCTGAAGTGCTGACTTAATGATCGACAACTAACTTGAATCGTTTGTGCATTTGCAGCACTATTATTGGGAAAATGGCAAATTGTGATTTTTCTTTGACCTTCTTGACATTCACAAGGATTTTCCGACATACAGTTATATCCAGATTCAACAGCAGCGTATAATATGATTCCATAAGCCGCGGCCGCAATATCGTCGATTTGTTCTTCACTTAATATCCCATAATCCTCTATAGCCACTTCAAGAATGGATTGGAATTCTTCTGGTACAAGTACTGCTTCATTATTAGCTACTGCAGATCTAATTTCAGAATAACAGAAAGAAGTTTCTAATCGACCATTCAGACAATTAAAGCAATCAGGAAATGCTGACACATCAGATTCGTCAACAAGAGTTCCGAATGCATCATCGTCACAGGAAGAAATAAAAAATAAACTTATAATTAAAAAGAAGATTGAAAAAGATTTGAAAAATTTGGTTTTTTCCATGTTATGTTGGTTATTTATTCTCAGAGTTCTAGGAAATTGATATATAGGAAATTAGTTAACTGTTTATTTTTCTTCCTACATTTGAAATATATTATACAAATTTCGTGCGAGGCAGACTTTTTTTAAGAACTGTAGACACATAAAAATTACTGTACTATGATTAATTTATTTAAAATTGCAAAAGCTATTGCAACAAAAGTTCAAGAAAATAATAAACGAGACCCCAATGTGAAAACAGCGGATGGATCTGTGTTCGATAAAATGTTTGAAAGATTTGACAAATCTAAACAAGAGGCTGAAGTAGCGCAACCCAAAGATTTAGGGGAAGTTTATAAGCAATTAGAAAAGCAGGTGAGTGAAGTGAAAGTGGAAAACGAAGCAGACCCAAAAGTAGAAACTGCTGATACTTCTGTTTTTGATAATATGATGAAAGAAATTGAAGAATTGAAAAAGAAGGTAGCAGAGCAAGAAAATGCTTCTACAAGTCCAGCGCCTGGTGCGAGTAATAGCCCTTCGACTTCACATGCTGCTGCAGATATGATGGCGATGACAAATAGTAATGGAGGAAGTTTGGCTTTAAGAATGGAGCCGGATATGGGGTCAGCAATTAACTCTGTTCGTGTTCCAGAATTCTCCTTATTGAGAGTAATAGAATATACGGATAAGTCAATTAATTTAGATGGAAAGACATCCCGTTTTGTCCTGGTAGAATATGAAGGGCAGCAAGGATACCTATTAGAAAGCTATTTGAATTTCAACTAGAAAGAAAATTGATATTATAAATGCCGAAATTGTTTTAATAAATGATTTCGGCATTTTTATTTTATAGAATTAATAATAAAGCTCCTTTTTAATTTTTGCTCTTCCTTAATGTAATTTTTAGTTTTGTTTACTTCCAATTCAAGCATTGAAAGTATTCTGCTAATTTTGTCGGAAGTATTGGATGCATAATTCAACGAATTTTCTAGTTTCTGGTTGACGATCCAATCCGTAATGAGATTATCGAAAAAGCTGTTCATAAAATTTCTGACTCCTTCTACCAGATTTGTAAAGTCTAATCCATAGTGATCGGATAAATCAAAAATTTCTTCTTCAAATTTTTCCAAATAATTACTACACACATGGAGGTCTCTTTGGATTTTATCCATTGCTCTGGTGTGGTTGGTCTTGCTTTTTCTAGAATTTAGTTTTCCCCATGTTTTTATTTTGTCCATAGATATTACAATCCGTTGTAACTTCCTTGTGGTCTTTTGACCTTCTTTCATGGCTTGTTTTAATTCCTTTATTTTAGCCTTATAATTAGTAATCTTTTTTTCGAATAGCGTTATTTGCTCAAAAGTCTCAGGGTAATCCTGTTTTAATAATTTATCGAGAATTTTTAATTGTTGAGAAAAGCTTACTTCTGAATTAAATTTACTGCTGTAGTTTCTTAATAAGGTTTCCTTTTCTTTTTTTAATTTATTCAATCCATCGATGGTAGCTTCCTTCATTAAATGAGCTTGCAAAAAATCTTGTTTTTCTTTCTCGTATTTTTCTTCAAATTTTCCAAGAATGGAATTAAATAGATTATAGATGCTTTTTTTCTCTAATTTTTTTAAATCATTTTCTTCCTTCAATAATTTTAAATCAATACTTTTCAAAGCTTCTTCTTTCTGGAGAATGATTCTATCTATGTTTTTCAGATGAATTTCAATCTTTTCTTTCGACTGAATATCTTCATAGATTTTTCTTAGTTTCTGTATAACTTGATTTTTATTCATTGTTGTGATTGGCTATGATTTTATTTCCATCCAAATCCTGATCAAAAATTTCTTCTAACATTTCATAAAGTTTAGGATGGTTTTTCTTTAATAAAAGTGGTCTTTCAAAAAAGTATTCTCCTAAAACTGTGAGAAATTCAATTTGGCTGGTCCCTGCATAAGGATTTATATCGCTTTGTTTCTTTACGATTTCTTCAATCTTTTGTTCTATCATGTCAATCCACGGGATGGTATATTGCTTTTCCAGAAGAATTCTTGGGATCCCATCAATCTTGCCGTCCATTTTATCAATTAGATGAATGAATTCATGAATAGCTGTATTTCGCTTATCTGTTTCATTTGCAAATCCTTTACGCAATGCATTTTTGGAGAGGATCATTTTGCGGTCCATAAAGCCAGTCCCAACCATTCCAAGTACATTCCTATTTTTTCCTGTAGTTTCGAAGTTTTGACTAAAGGTGGAAGGATAGATAAGCACCTCATCAAGGTTCTTGTATTTCCATTCTGGAAAAGCGAAGATAGGGATCACGGCACTTGCACCAACGAGCAAACGGTCAAGGTCATTAATAGTGGTTTGAACTCCTTTTACCGTTACGTTATTTATAAATTCCAATACTTTGTATTCGAATAATTTCTTCTTCTTATTGGGGAGCTTTTTATAAAAAGAGACATTTTTGTACAATAACTTTTTCCAAGCCTTAGGGAATTTTTCCTCAGGTTTTATCCATTTCCGGCTAAATTTAGAATTTACCAGATAAACGGCAAGTAAACCTAAGCAGGTGATTATAGCTATTTTTAAAAGCATTAAGAATTTAGATTTGAAACTGAAGTTAGTAAAAAATCTGAGTAAAATAAGCAAGATGTTGCTAACAAGGTGAGATCTTAGATTTTGTATCTAATTCTGAGTTTGGCAGAGGTTCGATGCCTTATATTGAGGTTGTTGAAATCTTTGAAAAATCGAATTGATCCTGAACTTATAACTGGGCAAATTGATAGGCGACTACTGTACCACCCAATTCCAACATTAGCAAATTCCAGCGATAAAAAGCGCTGCGCGAAAGGGATCGTTCTTTCTTCAATTTCATTTAGAACAGTGCCTGTTTGTCGATCTACTCTTTTCTCTGAGTAAGTCCAAAAGGTTTCGTCTGTTAGGTTCAAAATTGGACGTATCCCAACAAAAATCAAGAAAGATTTTAATTTTTGTGGTTTAAACTCAAGAGAGATTGGCGCGGTTACAGAAAAGCCCTTGTAATCTAAATGACCTGTTACTAGATTTTGGAAAAGGTCAATTGAAGTCGTTGGATAAAACTCCTCATCCTTTAAAAAGAAGTCTTGTTGTAAAAATTGAAGGTTAAGACCGAAGCTGAATGAAAAATCGTTGTTAGGTTTTGTTTCAAGGTAAATTCCTGTTTCTAAACCATAACCATTTTCTACATTTCCAAAACCGGTATTCAGTTCATAAATAGGTAGAGCAGTAATCCCCCAGCTAAAGTTTTTACTTTCCTGGTTTTCGGATTGGGTAAAACAAATAATCGGTAAGAAAATTAGAATTACAATAAATGCTCTTTTCATACAGCTGTAAAAAATAAGTGTGTGTGGATGAGGTAGCTTAGATTAGAACTCATTCCGAACATTTTTATTTTATAAGGAAGAAAAAATAACGGTCTGTTGATTTATATTTCAACGGCTTCTGAAATAAAAAAGGGAATGAAGCTTGTTCCATTCCCTTTTTTAATAGTTAAATTGACAATTTAATTTTCTGGTGTTGTTGTTTCAGGATCCATAACCACTTGAATCAATTTATTGGATTTAAAGTATTTCATGGCAGCTTCTTTCATTGCTTGTGAATTAAGCCCATCTACCAATTTTTCAAATTCACCAATTTCAATTTCTTCGGGATTAAATTCCTCAGCATATGCACTCACAAGCTGACTAATCCAAAAATTATTTTCTTTAAGTCCTTTAATCCTTCCTTGCTTTTGTGTCTCCTTGATTTTCGTAATGTTTTTTTCATCCGCTCCATTTTCAAATACATCCATGATGTCCTTTTGGGCAGTCTTGATTAAGTCGTCTGCATTTGCAGGATCGGAGTTGAAAGAAATATTGATGCTGTATTTAGGCTCAGGGTATTTTGCCGTATTGCCTCTGACCCGCACGCCATATACTCCACCTTTATCTTCTCGCATGGATTCTCGCATTTTGATACTCATCAGTTTTACCAAAGAATTGAAATTGTATTTATTCTCTTTGCTCCATTCGAAGTCTCCATGATAAGTAATATCAATTTGTGATTTTGGAGCCTTTCCTTTTTTTAGTCTTTTGACAAGTTTACCAGGAATATAATTGGCTCCTACATCTTTCCATTTTTCTTCTCTGTTGATCGATGGCAAGTTTCCTAGATAAGTAGCAAGTAGTGGCTTGATTTTTTCTAAATCAAAATTTCCAACAAAAACGAAAGTGAAGTCACTTGCATCAGCAAAACGATCTTTATAAATTTCAAATACTCTATCCAAATCAACTTGTTCAAAATCTTGGACTGTTGGAAATCCTCTTCGTCGATGGTTTTGATATTTTAGTTTAGCAACTTGATCTGCAAAATAATATCTTGGATCAGACATTACATTTTTGTAAATGGAAGTTTGTTTAGAAATGAATGATTTAAAAGCATTTTCATCTTTTCTTGGTGCGGTAAAATACAAGTAAGTCAATTGCAAAAAAGTTTCTAAATCGTCGGGTGAACAAGTTCCATTGATTCCCTCTGACATCTCTCCGATATAAGGTGAAACAGAGACAACCTTACCTGCTAGTTTTTTCTGTAGTTGAGTCAAGTCAAAATTCCCAACACCAGATTCATCGATAATAGATGCTGCATTCATTGCAGATGGATAATCCTCGTCTGAATAAATTGAGTGACCGCCTTCTGATCTTGCTCGCATTAATACTTCATCATTTTTAAAATCAGTTTGTTTTAAAACAACTTTTACATTATTGTCAAGCACCAATTCTGTTACTCCAATAATGTCAATGGTTTTTTCTGATTTGATACCAACGGGTGTTAAGTTTTCTCCTAAAAGTGGTTCGTCTGAAACTTCATCTACGTAAGGTTTTATATCTGCACTTTTAACAGCAGCAATGGTATTCAAAATATCTTCTTCCGTAGGAAGTGTTTCTTTTGATTTTTCTGGAGCAGTAATTATGATTACGCGGTTCTCGTCTGTCATCCATTTGGAAGCCAAAGCATTTACTTCGTCAACTGTAATCCCAGGTAACATTTTAGTATAAAGGTCCAATTCATCTTTAATGTTTGGAATAGGAGTGTCTTTTAATAAATGACTAACGTATCTTCCCGCAAATCTTCTTGATTCTGTTTTGTCTTTTTCTTTAAATGCTTTGTCCATTCCGGAGAGCAATTCAACTTTTTGTCGTTCTAATTCAGAGGAAGCGAATCCATGTCTAAGAACTCTCTCGTTTTCTTCAACGATAACTTTAAAAGCTTTGGCTGCACCTCCTTCTTCCATTTGAGCGTAAGAAGAATAAGTATCCATTGGACCAATGCTTCTTGAATATCCTGTGTATGCGTAAGTGAATGGAGGAGTAGGACTTTGCGTCAATTCATCCAAACGGGAGTTAAGCATGCTGTTGTACAATCTTCTGACAATACCAGATCTATAATCGTTTAAATCTTTTGAATCTGCTTTTTGATGTTTATAAGTTAATTGGATGTTTGTAAAAGGCGCTTCTTTGTCCGTATTGATTGAAACTAAAGTTTCTTTATGATTTGGAATCGCATTGTTCTCTTTTTTTCGCTTGACTTCCGATTCTTTAACTTTACTGAATCTGTTTTTAATTTCTAATTCCATCGCATCGATATCCACATCGCCAACTACTACGACAGACATCAAGTCTGACCGGTACCAGTCTTTGTAAAATCGTTTGATCGTTTCGTATGGAGCTTTGCGAATTATTTCTGGTTTACCAATTGGTAATCTCTTAGCATATCTTGAGTTTTGTAAAAAGACAGGTAACCACTCATTTTGCATTCGTTGATTTCCACTTAAACGTGTTCTCCATTCCGATTCTACAACACCTCTTTCTTTGTCAATTTCTTCATGGTCAAATGAAATTCCTTGTGCCCAATCTTCAAGAATCAATAATCCTTTGTTCAGCATATCGGGTTCATCCGTTCGTGCTTGGATCATATAAACAGTTTCATCAAAACTGGTATAAGCATTTAAATCTGGACCAAATCGCGTTCCAATAGATTCTAGATAATCAACCAAATCATTTTTCTCAAAATTTGTACTTCCGTTGAAAGCCATGTGCTCCACAAAATGCGCCAAGCCTTGTTGATCTTCATCTTCTTGCATTGCTCCGGCATCAACGACTAAACGCAGTTCTGCTCTATTTTCAGGTTTTGAATTGTATTTAATCATATATCGCATGCCGTTTTCAAGCGTACCCATTCTGATCTCCGGATCAACAGGAATACTTTTTCCGACACCAGGCTTTTCTGCAGGTGGAGCCAACTCTTCTTTGATTTCTACGGCCGTTGGAGTTGTCGGCATGTTTTTAACTACATCACCAGTTTTTGGACTACAAGCGACGACTAGAATTATTGTTAGGCACAATGATGTTTTCAAAAGCCAATGAAAAAGGTTTTTCATAATTGAAGTTTTAGTTTTTGATAAAATATTCAGGATTTATTTTGCAATAATAAGATGTCCACTTGTCATTTGATCACCTTGTGAAATTTGATAAAAATACAAACCATTATTAATGTCCGTCAATTCAACTATGGATGAAAAGGTTTGTCTGGGAGATGTAATCCAAGAATTTAGGAAAATTTGTTTTCCAGCTGAATCAAATAATTCGAATTTTACATTATCAGAATTGGTTTGTTTTATCTCAATATTTATAATGCTCGAAGTTGGATTAGGATACACGGCGATTTGTTCTAATTGTGGAAATTTAATTTTAACCGTATTAGAGTAATCAAAAACTTGATCCGTGCGAATTGCTTTTATTCTGTAAAAATTTTCACCAATATTCGGTTTCTTATCTATGAACGAATAATCTCTGTCTATTCTTGCATCGACCCATCCAATTTGCTCAAATTCTGGACTCCTTTCGATTGCAAATCCAATGACATCAATCTCTTCGTTTGTTTTCCATCTTAGCTGTACTTCACGATTGTCACCTTCAGCAATTAACTCGGACAATTTGAAAAAATCAGGACCACAATAAGGAAATATTTCAACAACGTCTTTATTGGAAAGGCCAGCCGGGTCCGTGACTTCTAATTCGATACTATACCAATAAACAGCATCCTCTTCACAGCCAAGCGGACTGATAACAATCGCAGGATCTTTTTGAAAGTTTGGATCCTCTGGATGTGCGTGGGAATTGTGATGTAAAAACGTCTGCCATTTGAATTGTAAGTCCTCTATTTCGAATTCCTCATCGTCAACTTCCGCGTCCAATAGATAACGCGTGTTTCCACGAATAGAGTAATTGCTGTTGTTAACTGGATTTAATATTTTTACTAGGGGAGGAGTGTTGTTCAATGAAATGATTAGTTCTGTTGAATCCGTTAAACCTAAACTGTCCGTAACAGTAAGGGAGACCGTTCTTTTTTCAGGAGATTCACCATTAGCTTCAAAAGTAAAAATAGGATTTGAAAGCGTACTCGTTTGATCATTTCCAAAATTCCAATAATAAGAAATGGGTAAACCTGAAGGATCATAAGATTCACTTCCGTTAAATTGAACTTGTAAAGGAGAAGGACCAAATGTTTTGTCTGATTCAGCAATCGCAATTGGAGGAGGATTGCCACCATATTCAATTTTATGAATTGAACCTCCGTCTTTCAAACTCAAGTAAAGCAGGCTACCATCTTTGGGATCGACTAAAATTTGCAAAACCTGTTTGCTGTCTTGATGAAAAGGTTCAACACGGGTCAATTCATTTTTATCATCAAAGAAAAATGCTTGGATCCAACCCGTAAAATCTGCATGAAAATATGCGCCGTGGTATTTCTCAGGGAAGGCTGCACTTCCATAAAAAGTTCCAGCAATACTTGAAGCTCCTACAAAAATATCTGAGTCAACATTTGACAATGGTCCACTGATATCAACACCTTGTATTTTTCCTTGTTCATTGAAAAAGCCAACGTATGCTTTTGCTGGTAGGTTGAATTGATTGTGTCCCCAACTGACCACAGGACTTGTTTCCATATTAGGAAAAAAGTTAGTTGGAATTAATTGGCTGGTATCGCATGGATTGACAAACCGAAAGGATCCCGATTTCAATTCTTCAGAAAACAAATCTTTAAAATTAAAATATTCTTTGTCGCAAACTCCGGGACTGAAAAGTGGGTTGGGTGCTAACTTATTTTCGGGAGAAGGCGTATTCCAAAAACCCCAAAATGGGATGTATCCTTCTTTGAGCGGCCAACCAAAATTTTGACCTGCTTCACTCACCATATTTAATTCTTCCCATTGAGATGCACCTACATCGCCAACCATAATAATTCCTGGATTTCCTTCTTCAGGATAATGGCTGCCAGATTCAGGTTGGAGGGTAATTCGAAAAGGGTTGCGAAGACCTTTTGCCCAAATTCTCGAGCTAGCTGAATAAGGATCTTCTGAATCGAAATATGGATTGGAATCTAGTCCCGCTCCTGTATTAGGATCTATGCGTAAAATCTTACCATTCAGACTGCCGAGGTATTGAGCTCTAAAGTTTCCAATATTCTCATCTGATTCTATGATACCTGCAAGCAAGGCATCAGTTGCATAGGAACCCAGTGAATCTCCTCCTAGATCGACCCCTTTGTTGGTATTGCCATCTCCTGTGGAGACCAATAAACTTCCATCCGTTCCAAACACAAGAGAACCCACTCCATGTGATTCGTGCATCAAAGGGATGCCGTTGGTATGGTCCGTTCCTAGAAGTATTTTTCTGCTTTCTAGAAGGGTAGTGGTGAATTGAGTTGTTGGGTCAGCAGTGTATCTGGTGACTCTACCAATGGAGGCTTGAAAACTATAGGTGGAATCGGGATTGTAAGAAGGAGTACCAAATTCAAAAAGGTGATGGCGGTCAACAGCATATAGCAAATAAAAAAAACCGTTATCGCGAAAAGAAGGGTCTAAGGCAAAACCTAAAAGTCCATGGTCTCTCCAATCTCCAACTTCTTCTGAAATATCTATAAGTGGGTTTTCAAGCTTTTGGTCTAGTGTATCGATAATAAACACTTTACCGCTTTTCTCCCAAACATATAAGTTGCTTTGTTCATCAAAGGTCATTCCCATTGGGCGATTCCAATCATCGTGAATTATTTGATCGAAAAAGTCACTTGGCAATTGGCTATGAACCCAATTGCAGGCAAGAAAAACAATACCTGTAAAGAACCATTTCATTTATGTGTAAAATTTACAATTGAAGGTCACACTGAAACTAGCTTGTTAAAAATAGCCATTCACTTGAGTGAAGTCTACAGCTAACTAAGACCATCATATATGTAAATTTACAAACAAAAAAATGGATACTATAAAATTATCCTGAATGTGATCTGAAAATGACTGTTTATCTTTTTCGGAATCCTCCTTTAGGCAATCCACCACCCATTCCAGGCATTCCTTTGCCTTTACTGATTTGGTGCATCATTTTTCGCATTTGATCAAACTGCTTGATGAACATGTTGATTTCGTGGATGTTATGTCCACATCCTAAAGAGATTCTGCGTTTTCGGCTCATATTCAATAACTCTGGATGGTTTCTTTCTTCCTCGGTCATTGAAAAGATAATGGCCTCAACTTTACCAAAAGCAGAATCATCGATGTCCAGTCCTTTGGTCATTTTGCTCATGCCTGGGATCATATTAATAAGACTTTTAATATCACCCATTTTCCGAATTTGATTCAATTGACTCAAGAAATCATTGAAATCAAATTTATTTTTGCGAATTTTCTTTTCTAGTCTTTTGGCCTCCTTTTCATCAAATTGTTCCTGTGCTTTTTCAACAAAAGAAACAATATCTCCCATTCCTAAGATTCTTTGGGCCATTCTGTCTGGGTGGAAGACGTCCATTGTCTCCATTTTCTCCCCAGTAGACACAAATTTTATAGGTTTTCCAACGGTATATTTGATGGATAGCGCTGCTCCACCTCTGGTATCACCATCCAGCTTGGTTAAGACAACTCCATTATAATTTATTCTTTCGTTAAAGGCTTTGGCTGTATTGACCGCATCTTGACCAGTCATGGAATCCACAACAAAAAGCGTTTCGTTTGGTTCGATACCGTTTTTGATGTTTTCAATTTCATCCATCATCTCGTCATCAACCGCTAAACGTCCGGCTGTATCCACGATCATGACATCAAATCCATGATTTTTCGCGTGAGTTATTGCGTTTGCTGCTATACCTAAAGGGTTTTGATTTCCTTCTTCGGAGTAGACAGGAACACCAATTTGTTCTCCTAGTACCTTGATCTGGTTTATGGCTGCTGGTCGATAAACATCGCAAGCGACCAATAGAGGCTTTTTCTTCTTCTTGGTTTTGAGGTAGTTAGCGAGTTTTGCTGAAAAAGTAGTTTTACCAGAACCTTGTAAACCAGCGATTAAGATGATACCTGGATCACCTTTGATGTTGATGCCAGCAGTTTGACCTCCCATTAGTTGAACCAATTCGTCCATGACGATTTTGATCATCAACTCACCTGGTTTTACTGCTGAAAGAACATTTTGAGTTCCTAAGGCTTCTTCTTTAATTTTATCTGTAAACTCTTTAGCGATTTTATAGTTAACATCTGCTGCAACCAATGCTCTTCGAATCTCTTTAATGGATTGAGCTACATTGATCTCTGTTAAATTCCCATCACCTTTGAGCGATTTAAAGGCTCCTTCTAGTTTTTCATTTAAACTTTCAAACATAATTTTTCACTTTAATATTTAGTTCTTCGATGGAATTATAAGGATTTTTTGTTTTAACATTTTCAATGAAAATCTACTCTAAAATCACTACAGGTCAATCGTTTAGGAGTATATTTCGAAATCGAAAAAATCAATATAGTTTTATACCATCACCTAATGCAGCGCAAATATAATAAATTTGAATTTTAGACACCGTAACCAACCATTTTGTTCTGTATTACCCTCTATATTTATATGGAAGCAATTTAAATATGGAATTTTTACCAGTTTCAATCCTTATTTTAAAAGACTTTGAGTTAAAATTTATCTTTCAATTGCTCAAGGACTTAAAAAACTAGGTGAAATTTGTGTTCGAATTGTTGATTAATGTTTAATTTCCCTTTTAATATCTTATAAGTAGAGCGTCAATTAGGACAAGCTGCTTCTATTTCAAGTAAAGAATTTGTTTAAAAATAGATTAATGATTTAATTATAATCGATTTTCGAACAACTTCAATATAAACAACAAAAGACTACTTCTTACGAAGAGCTTATGAAAACATTCCTTTCCGCAATCTGTCTAATTTTTATTTTTCAATCCGCATCTGCGCAAGATGCCTATCCCGATAAAAGGTCTGAGATGGGGTTCAATATGACGGCATTGATACGACGTATCCCTCTGTTACCACAGGAAGAATTTGTGTCTGGTGAATATGCGATTATTTTCAAAAGACCGAGAAATAAAAAATCGAGTTATCAAAGGATGAGCATTGGTGGAGCTGTTGCAGGTCGAGGGTTTCAAAACTCTACTTTACAGTTCAGTTATGGCTTAGAAAAGCGCAAAAATATATTCAAGAATTGGCACCTTGTTTCGGGATTTGATGTGTCAATATTTGTTATTGGTTCATCGAATGGCAATGCATCAACAGGGATTGGTTTTAGTCCATTTGTAGGTGCTCATTTACAATTGAATGAACGAATTTACCTTTCTGCTGAAAGCAATGTTTTTGCTGCAATGTCTGTTGGGGAAATAAATGGGTTCAGTCTTTTTATTCGACCATTGAATGGGTTGACTATTAATTTTAGATTATAAATTATGTTAAAGAAAATAGGAATATTTGCTGTCCTTGTTCTTATTGCAATGCCATCAATGGCACAACGCAAGAAAAGCAAGTCGAAAAAAGAAGGGATTGTTAAGCATGAGTTAGGTATCAATACTTCTACTTTGATCAGACGAATTTTTACATTGAATAATGTTTCTACAGATTATTCAATCAAATATCGCTATAACTTTAATAAATCAACAGCCGTACAATTTGGATTAGGTGGATTCTTCTCTGATGCTGAAAGAGAAGCAGAGGTAGGTAATGTAACGAATAACAGTAGTTTGGTTTTTAATTCAAAATTAGGATTGGTTTTTAATTTAGAATTTAATGAAAGGTGGAAATCTTATCTTGGAGGAGAAGCTGTTTTTGGTATAAATAATTCAAGAAGAGATCAGTCGAATTCAGGTGGTCAAATAATTACAAATACAGATTTTACAGAAGTAGGAGGTGGACCCGTTTTAGGGATTGTATTTCGAGTAAATGAGCGAATTAACTTGTCCTCTGAGTTGGCCTTTCATGTTGTTTATAGCAAGTCTGTTAATGATCAAGAGTTTGTTTCCTTTCCTGAGTTTAACCAGTCTTTTATTGAGAAAAGATATTCCGCTAGAAGCAGACTTCCTGCAAATATTTATCTCGAAATTCGATTTTAAATTTTCATTTATTTTCAAAACAAAATTGAGTTTGTCTGTATTGTTAACTTCGACGTAAATAAACATTTTTCCAGAAATTTCTCATTTCTCTAGAAAGAGAAACTTAATAAGTATCTTGCTCTCGATATTAATTTTGAGCACTAAGCCCTCTTATTATGAAGACCTTTCTATCTACATTAAATATTTGTTTGATCTTTCTTACCCTTTCTTTTTTTAACACTGGATGCCAAGAACCCATCAAACCGTATGGCAACCCGGCTGCATCAGGATTTCATTTAGAGCAGTCTGATGCTAAAGCTATTGCTATTGCTGATTCTGTTATGGCGAAGATGGGTGGACGAAAAGCATGGGATGAAACGAGATTTATAAGTTGGGACTTTTTTGGGTCGAGGCAATTGCTTTGGGATAAAAAAGAAAACCGTGTAAAAATAACTTCTGCAAGAGATAAGTATGAATTGGTTTTAAATATGGACGATGATTCAGGAATGTTAAAACTTCGGGATACGCTTCAAACCAATCCAGATAGTCTAAAAAAGTATTTAACAAAGGGAAAAGAAATATGGATCAATGATTCTTATTGGTTGGTCATGCCATTTAAATTAAAAGATAGTGGAACGACATTAAAGTACGTAAGAGAGGACAGCACAGAGGCAGGAGGTTTTGCAGATGTATTAGAACTTACTTTTGCAGATGTTGGCGTGACTCCAGAAAATAAATACGAAGTATATGTTGATAAAAAATCAGGCTTGGTAACAGAATGGGCATTTTTCCCAACGGCAAATGATAGCATTCCACGATTTAAAACTCCTTGGCGCAAGTACAAAAAACATGGGCAGATACTCTTGTCAGAAGAACGTTCTGAAAACTACAGTCTAAAGCCTGTTGCCGTTTTATCTGAAGTGAAAGCTGGGACTTTTGATCTTAAATAAGGAATGCAGAATTGCCTAATTTACAATAAATTTTATGGGAGGATATTGATAATTCTTTGTTCTTAGATCCATGTTGTAAGTACCTGGGGTCAATGACAAATTAAAGTTGACATTTGTTTTTCCCGGCACCAAATCTACA
The DNA here is from genome assembly GCA_938041325.1 of uncultured Saprospiraceae bacterium. GTDB lineage: Bacteria > Bacteroidota > Bacteroidia > Chitinophagales > Saprospiraceae > CALIAG01. Next base: position 15,090 of record CALIAG010000009.1, read on the forward strand.
TTGAAAGAGGAGAGCAGTTTACCATCAATAGAAAAAACTCTTGCCATAGCTGGTGCTGGATCAACAGCGAGAATTTCCATCTCAAAAGATCCCGGATTTGGGTTGGGATACAATCTTGCAATTGGGTTTAATTTTTTAATATTTTCATTGGAGGTTATCATTCCTTCTTGATAATCAACGATTTTGAAATCATCAAAATAGAATCCATCTCCATGGACACTTTGATTGGAAGACAATTGAAAACCTATCAAAACTTCTTGTCCAGTGAATAGACTCAAGTCTACTTTTTCTTGTACCCAATGACTGTTTCTAGTATATTCTGCTCCTCCTGGACTGTTTGCTTGGTTAGGTGTTGCCAAAGTTATCCAGGTAATCCCATTGTCCATACTCAATCTTAAAGTCGCAAAATCTACATTTCTTTCTATCGACCATTTTGCATTGTATTCTAAAAAAGGATTCATTATTGAATCCAAATTCACGGACCACATCATAGTAATCCAATTGTTTGTATTGGATAAATAATTATCAAGGTTAGAATCACAAAAAGAATGGTTGCCACTGAATTTATCCATGGCAGTCGTATCCCAATCATGACCAATTCCACCATTCGACCAGTTTTGCATTCCAGATTCTGCATCATCAAAAAACAAGACTTCTTGAATTCCAGTAGTAAGAGTGATTTTATCTGTATAACTGATTGAGCCAGCTTGTCTCACAACAACATCGAATTCTACCTCTTCTAGAAGTTCAATGTTTTCACCAATTAAAAATTGAAAAGGACTAGGGTTTATTGCAAAAGAACGGCTATCCAGTGTGCCGTAAGAAATTGAATTGTTTACTGCGATTACATTTGGATTGGAACTTATCAATTCCACTGTGACCTCTTCAGCTTGAAGAGAGAGACCACGATTTTTTAATCTAACATCTAATTGAATGGTATCGTTTTTCCAGAATCCATTTTCATTCTTTAAATCAAAATCATGGAAACAAGTGTATGCTCCTGAAACCCAGGATAAGTATTTCATTGGCTTCAAGAATTCTTCTGCGAGTGGACAAATGCTTGAAGGCGGTTCCCAAAAATCTCCACCAATTTCAGGTGTCCATGCATATATCCCTTCACTGTGGAGGTAGTCCCTTGTTGTACCACTTGAAGTGTATCCGAGCATTTTTGCTGTCGTACCATAACCTCTGTAATCTTCTGGAATAAACTCTGATACAAACTCCGCATAAACATCGTATTCTGCCAAGATATCTGCATAGCCAAAAGGACTTAAAAAAACATCTCCATAGGTATGAATAGAAAATGCAATGGAAGGGTTTATTTGCGCCACAAAATCTCTAACCGTCGCACTTTCTGGTTCTGAAAATGCTTCTTCTCCACGATAAGTATTAGAACAAGGATCTGAACTCGAGCCAGAATTCAAACCATACCCAAATCCGTAGTTTCGATTCAGATCAACGCCGAAACAATTGTTTCCACTAGCCCTTCTATTCTTTCTCCAAAATCCTCCTCCCGATGGGTTCGTTGTTTGATTAAAAACATAACCATCCACATTGACAATTGGAATAAAATAAATTTCTCTGTTATTTACCAAATAGCTCGCTTCGTCATCATTGCCGTAATTTTCTAGTAACCACCACATGTAATATAAAGATGCTTCCAAAGATATTGGCTCTCTAGCATGGGTTAATGCATCATAATAAACGACGCCCTCTTGATCCGATTCTACGGTATTTACATTGTCTGATATTTTTACAGAATAAATGTTTCTACCTTCTATACTTTGTCCTACAATATTTACATCAACAATTTCTGGAAATAAATTTTCCATTAAAGTGATTTGGGCAACGACATCTTCATAAGTATGATAGCCATTCATTGAACCAGTAGTAAAGTTGGTTAAGCCACAATCCAAGACAAATGACCCGTCAAGCTTCTTTACTTCTTCGTTGTACTTTTTCAATACATCTTTGGTTCTGACCCGAAAAGGAATTCCGATTTCATTTAGAATTGCCAATTCGTAATCTGCTAAAACAATTTCGATTTGATCATTGCCTCTTTCTTTAAAGTGATCAATGTATATATCATGCTGCGCAAGATGAGTAAGCTGAGCAGGATTAAGTTTGTCTAGAACTATTTTTGAATACGT
>CALIAG010000010.1 GCA_938041325.1 uncultured Saprospiraceae bacterium
TTTTGAGATCGCCAATAGCTTCTCTAGGTTCTGGATATAGATTGAGGAATTGATTCAATCCGTAATTCTGCCAATTTAGACAGGCACTTTCCAACTCTTCTACAGATTGATAATCGACCTCTTTGTCTAAAATAAAAAGCAAATCGCCTTCTTCAACTTCAGCATTTGCTCCAGCAATCAACTGAGAAATTTTGCCTGCCTTTTCTACTGTTATGGGGATAGGTTCTTGTTCTGTAGTGATGGTCACAGGAGCAGCGACAATATCCGAGTATTTGATAAAATGGGCAACAAGGCATAACAATAAAATGCCTACAACAATAGCAGTCGTTCCCCAGCGAATGATCCATTTCGGTGGCGTGCCCAGTATTTCCTGAACCTCATGACTTCTAATATTTAGACTTTCCTTTTCTTCCATTAGTTGATCAGTTTCCAAGTTCCAACTGATTTTTCACAAGATAATAATAGGCACCAAAATTTTGTGTTAATGTTTCATGCGTGCCTTGTTCAATAATTTCTCCGTCTTCAATAACTATAATTCTATCCGCATTTTTTACGGTACTTAATCGATGTGCTACGACGACAACTGTTTTCTGATGAAAAAGATCTTCTAGATTTTCCATAATGATCAATTCATTATAAGCATCGAGTGCATTGGTGGCTTCATCAAAAAACAAATAATTAGGGTTTTTATAAATCAACCGAGCAATCAACAAACGCTGTTTTTCACCTGCACTTAAATCCATTCCATTTTGACCGACTCTAGTTTTAAAACCTAATGGCAATTGATCAACAAAACTTTGAAAATTAGCTGCAATTGAAGCTTTGATCAATTTTTTTTCATCAATAATCTCATCTCCTAGAGCAATATTTTGAGCAATAGTTTCAGAAAACAAATAACCATCCTGCATAACTGTACCGCACTGATTTCTCCAAAGTGTCTGCTGAATTTTATCCAAACTTACATTCCCTAATCTAATATCCCCGTCTGTCGGTTTATAGAAACCTAGTAGAAGTTTGATTAAAGTTGTTTTGCCTGAGCCACTCGTTCCTACTATAGCGGTTGTTTTGCCTTCTGGAATCCGCAGGCTGATATTTTTCAAGACTTGCTTTGAGTCAGGCCCACCATATCTAAAACTCACTTTATCTAATTCTAAAGTGCCATCTTCTGGCAATACATTCAATTTAGATCCAGGTATTTCTTCTTCTGCTTTGTTATGAATATCGTTCATTCTTTCCAAGCTGATCTTAGCAGACTGGGCTTCAGCCACAAAGCCTACAAGTTGATCCACTGGAGCATTTAATTGGCCAACAATATATTGGATCGCTACGAATGTTCCGAGACTCATATTTCCGTTTACAACCGCTGCTGCGGAAAGAAATATGATTATAATATTTTTAAGCTCATTTACAAAGCGGCCCCCCGCACGTTGGTATTGTTCCACTTTTAGATAATCAATCCCTAAATGAAAAAGCTTGGCTTGTACTCTTTCCCAACGCCAGCGTTTCTGCTTTTCAGCATTGTGCAACTTGATTTCTTTTATCCCACCAATAAGCTCGATGAGGTTGCTTTGGTTTTCGGACATTTGGTCAAATCGCTTATAATCTAGCTCCCGCCTTTTACCTGAAAATATATAAATCCACAAAAAATGGATGCAAGTTGCAATCAGAAAAACAGTGAAAATGGTTAGATCAAAGTAGAAAAGAACAATCCCAAATAATATGAAATTGAAAATAGAAAAGATGGTCACCAATGTATTAGTAGAAAGAAAACTTTCAACACGTCTATTGTCGTCTACTCTTTGAATGATATCCCCCGCCAATCTACTGTCAAAAAAATGGGTCGGCAAACGCATCATTTTGATCAGAAAATTAGAAACCAGTTTAATATTTACCCGTGATCCAATATGCATTACTATCCAGTTTCGGATTTGTTCTACTGCGGTTTGGCTAACAAATAAAATGATATGGGCTGCCAATATCAAAACCAAGAAGTTCATGTCTTTTTGCTTAATCCCGACATCAACAATTCCTTTAAGGAAGAATGGAAAAAGCAATTGTAAACTAGAAATGAAAACAAAGCCTAATAAAGCTTGATTGATTAATCCACGGTAAGGCCTGAAATGAGATCCAAGATAACTCCATGTGGATTTATCTTGCTTTGATCCATCATTCGAATAAAAGTCAGGAGTGGGTTCCATAAGAAGTATAATTCCCACATCTCCACCATCCTCCGAAGTGTTGCTAACCCACCCATCTAGGAATTCAGATTTACTAATCTTGAATTTCCCCGCTGCAGGGTCTGCTATCCATACATTTTTTTTGGTGATTTTATAGACAACGACAAAGTGTTCTTGTCGCCAATGCGCAATGCAGGGCATCGGCATGTCATCTTCCAGGCGTTCATAATCTATATTCACACCTAGAGTGTGCATCCCTATTGCTTCTGCAGCATTAGAAATGGACATCAAAGAAACGCCTGCTTTTTCAAGAAATGTGATTTCTCGCAGGTCTTCCATAGAATAGCTCTTGCCAAAATGTTGTGCTACCATTTTAAGACATGCTGCTCCACAGTCGTTCGCATCGTGTTGTTTGTAAAATTGGAAATCTTTAGCCATTAATGGTCTACTCCGCTACTATCGGCATTTTGAGTTAAAGAATTGGTTAAAATATCTAATCCTGGTTATTAAGATACTCAATGCAATACTTGAAGTAATGCTTTAAGCATACGCTTTGATCTGTTCAGGAATCAAATTCGCTTTCTTAGGGTTTATTCTTTAGCGGTGATTGTGAAAACGTATAAGTTCAATATTCATACCACAATTAATCATAATATGTATACGGTAGTGAACTTTGAGTAAACGGTAGATATTGTTTACTCTACGGAAATTTAGGTGAGGCGTTCTTTAGACAAATATAGTCCTTACTGCCCTTCTGTTTGACTGTTTCTCAATAAAGATTAAAAATACGTATAAATACTTTTATAATAAAATTAAGAAGGGTTGGTTTTTCAATTGAAAGTCAACGGGTTAACAATTTTCAGTAATTGGAATTAGCAAGACCCGATTTTGTGTCAAAGTTTGCGATTTATCCAGTCTAAAGCATAATTGAGCATTTCTTTAGATTTGACATCATTATGTACTTCATGATATTGGTCTTTCCATATTTTCAATTCAATATCTCCCTCAACTCTTGCTGAAAAACCATTTGAAGATTCAGGCGAAATTACGGAGTCTTTGCTGCCGTGCATCATCAAGAGTGGAACTGGAAAGGAACCAGCGTATTCCTTTAAACGATCTGCAGCTTCTAACATTTCAAAACCCGTGCGAAATGTAAATTTGGAATGGATCAATTTATCATCTACATAATCTTTAACTTGTTCTGGTAGGCTGGAAATATGATCGGGATTCAAACTATTTGGAGCATTTAAAGTTGGCAATATCTTATTTAAGATCTTTCCTACGAAAACGAGTCCTGCAGAAGGTTCTTCATTTAAAATAATCCAGGCTCCTGTCGTGATTGCTAAATCAATCTTGGGTTTGCGAGATAAAATATGGTTCAGCACGATATTTCCTCCTTGGCTGTGGCCATATAAAATCACAGGTTTATCTGGGAATTGGCTTTTTGCGTTTTCTAATAAACCATCTACTTCTTGTAAAAGAGCCTCATAACTTGGAGTATGTCCAAGTTGACCTTCTGATTGTCCATGTCCTCTTCTATCGTAGCCTACCACTGAAAAGCCTGCATCAGTAAATCCTTTTGCATAATGCTCATATCGGTTACAATGTTCAAACATTCCATGAACCAAGCAGACCACCGCTTTGGGTTCAGTTGCTTTCCATGTCTTTCCGTAAATTTTTAAATTGTCAGGGGTTTTCCAGGAAAATTCTTCCGTTTGCATAGTATTTGGTATTTGACGCAATCGAAAGTTAATAAATAATTTCTCAAGGCCAGACATTAATTACTTGATATTAATTGATCTAAACTACAAAAGACTGAAATCGAATCGATTTCAGTCTTTTGTGAGATTTTTATGTCTTAATAACCTTATTCTGCAATTCTATTTCCTTTCTTATAGCGAACTACCGAAGCACCAGAATACCTGTTAGAAATGATCGTTGACAAAAATCTATTCGCATCCCTCCATTCATTAAAATCTCCCAACAAATACCCAAAGTTGCCATCCTTCTTCTGTTCCATAGTAATGTTACCGTGATTGGAAAAGATCTCATGGCTTCTAGGCAATTCATAAGAGGAATTGAAGAATTCTACTCTGTAACCGGTATAACCTTTAGGCAATAATTTTGGCCCTTTGGCAACTGGTTTTACATCCAAAGGAAACTCCCCAAAAACCTGACTAGTAGAAGCACCTGTCTCACTGCCATCAAAATCGACTTCCTTTTCTTCAAATTCAACAGGTTCCATAATTGGATCGAGCTCGATAGCGACTTCTTCTTTAGGTTCTTCTATTTTCGTTTTTGTAAATTCAGATTTCAAATCTTCTGCAACTACAGGAGTTTCAATGAGAACTTCTGTAGCAGAAGAATTTCCAGGAAATTCATTGCTTATTTCATCAATAGGAACTTTATTTTCTTCAATTGGATCTGGGACAGTAACAGGATTTGTTATGCTAGTAGAACCGGCCGATTCTAAATCTGCCATCGTTGTTGAATTAGTAGGAGCAGTAGGTTGTACGTTGGTATTGAAGAGTTCAACTTCTGTTTCAGTTGAGGCTACAGAACCAGTTGATGGAGAAATAGTTGTATCGCCAGGCTTTAGTTCACCTGTATAATTAGGTGAGGTTGAAATGATTGTTTCTTCAATAACTGCAGGTTCATTATTCGGACGAGAATCGTTTTTAAGTTCGTCAGGCAATTCTTCTCCAGCAGCAATCTTAATTTCTCCTTCAGTTCCCAATTCCGCCAACATTTTTTCAAATTTCTCTTCTTCTAAAATCTTACTTAAGCTTTTATTTTTAAATGGATCATCTACGTAACCAACAATTTTCATTTCTGTCCGTCTATTTTGCTGGTGTTTTCTTTCACTACATTTAACGCCGTTTTTACAAGAGTTCACTAAATCAGTTTCTCCATACCCTCTTGCTATCAGTCTTTTTCTGTCGATTCCATTTTCAACCAAAAAGTCCACAACTGATTGAGCGCGGTCTTCCGATAATTTTAAATTATAAGGATCTTTTCCTCTTGCATCTGTATGAGAACCTAGCTCAACCAATAAGCCTGGATTAGTTTTAAGAACAAAAGCCAGTTTTTCAACAGCTGGTTTGGCATCTCTTCTGATATTAGCTTTCGCTAAATCATAATAAATATTCTCTATTTTAATTCCTTTATTCAATTCAACTGGGGTCATCTCAACATTCGCCAATAAAGTTCCCATATTATTTCCTTCAGTCAATACATCCGAAGGCTTCACCTCTCCCACCCCTTCAAAACAAAGGATACAACCTTCAACATTTACAAAAGCTTCCATGCGCTTGTTGAAAAAACCTTCTTTTCTCAATAACACCGTATAATGATTGCCATCTTCAAAGTGAGTTTTAAACGTGTAACCTGGATGATTTTCAATAACCAATACCTCTTCTTCTTTAGTATTATTGTAAACTTCAATCCTCGCCCCCGTAATGGCATCAGTCACCTTATCCTCTTGTTTTTTCTCTGCAATCGTTACATCAAAAATATATCCCGGTACTCTTTTCATTTCGTACTTCAGAAATACCTTTTTTCCAGGTTCCAAGCCCATTGTTGAGACTTCTTTTTCAACAGAGTTGAATAGATCTTTATTCACTTCGAGTAGAAACTCCTTATTGAGAGGAAGATCGACGGTGAAGACACCTTCTTTATTGGTAAAAACTGCAGGGTAAATTGCTTTAGTGGCTTTGTCTTTGATTTCGACTTTGGCTACATTAAGATAGCCTCTATTCCCAGCTTCAAATACATAACCTTCTATGGTGGCTGTCTGACCATATGAAAAGAACGGAACATTGCTTAAAATGCAAACGAATAGTGCAAGAAGTAATCTCATTTTATAAATATGTTTAGGTATTAAATGGAGGTGAAAAATTCATTTCTTACCACCTTTAATCTCGTGTGTGAAACATAAAGATAAGCTATTCAAAAAAAATAGCATAAATATCTTTAAATTTCGGGCACATGATTATTAATTCTGACCAATTTTTAAGCGAAAGGTCACTTTAATCCCATGTTATTAGTCAAACGTTTCATATTAGGAATCTAGTTTAAAAGTCTTAATAAATTTAATAATATCTACATATGAAGATAGTATTCATGGGAACCCCGGATTTTGCAGTTCCTTCTTTGAAAATTTTAGTTGAAAATGGTTATGAAGTCGTCGGAGTCATTACTGCAACTGATAAATTAGGTGGTCGGGGCAAAAAAAAGCAAATTCAATCTGCTGTTAAAAAATATGCTTTAAGTCAAAATTTAACCGTTTTACAGCCTAAAAATCTAAAATCTCCTCAATTTTTAGAAGAATTGCGAAGGCTGGGAGCAGATTTGCAAATAGTTGTGGCGTTTAGGATGTTGCCAGTCGTTGTATGGGATATGCCGCCAAAAGGGACGATTAATTTGCATGGTTCTTTGCTACCAAAATTTCGTGGGGCAGCTCCAATTCATTGGGCGGTGATCAACGGAGAGAAGGAAACTGGAGTCACTACATTTTTTCTAAAACATGAGATTGATACTGGAGATATCTTATTAAAGGATAAAGTTTCGATTGAAGAAAATGAAACTACAGGCGATGTTCACGACAAAATGATGCTATTGGGAGCGAAAACGGTCTTAAAGAGCGTCCAAATGATAGAATCAGGTGATTACAAATTGAGCCCTCAGGAAGAAGGATTGGTAAGTAAAGCACCAAAAATATTTCATGAAGATTGTAAGATAGATTTCACAAAAAGTACAGAAGAAGTGCACAATTTCATTAGAGGAATGAGTCCATTCCCTGCTGCATGGACGATGTATGAAGATCAAAAAATTAAAGTCTTTAGAACTGAGAAAGAAATTGAAGATCATCCTGAACTTCCCGGCAAGTACATTACTGATAATAAACGATTTCTAAAGATCTCCACTTCTGATGGTTATATTAAAATAATGGAATTGCAAATGCAGGGAAGAAAAAGAATGCCTACCAAAGACTTTTTAAATGGCTATTCCTTTTCAAATATTTGAATGATATAGTTAGAATTTTGAATAGAATTATAAAAAAGATACCTGTCAAGATTTCAGTCTATTTTATCTAAAAGCTATGACAAAAATCTTCGACTCTACTCTTCTTTATTTTTAACAACCATTTGTCGCCCTCAAAAAGCCAAGGTTTCTTTTTGGATTAGCCTTAGGTTTCGATTTTTTCAAAAGTAAAATAAAAAGAAAATTACAAATGAGTAAAATAATTAAACATTAAGGTCAATTTAAATTAACACTCGTGGTACTCCCAGTTCCAATGAGCTTTATTATATTGCAGAAACAAATAAATCTTTAGTGAAAAGGCTTTTACCTATTATCGTTTTTCTATCTATTCTGAATACTACTGCATTTGCTCAAAACGAGCGTTTGCCAGATCTCGCGGAAAAACAACAACAATTAATAGAAGATTATCTCCAAGGTCTGGATGAGGGAGGCGATTTTGATTTCAATACGCTATTCGAAGCATTAGAAACCTTTCAGAAAAGGCCACTCAATCTGAATACTGCAGATCAGGATGAGTTGGAATCTTTGCTGTTATTGGATGATATTCAAATCAATAATTTTCTGACCTATCGAAATTCTGCAGGGAAGTTAATTTCTATTTATGAATTGCAAGCGATTCCTAGTTTTGATTTAGCTACCATCAATAGAATCTTACCTTTTGTAAAAGTTAGTGGAGAAATAGATGACATTCAATTGAGTCTCAAACAAATGCTTTTAGAAGGAAGCAACGAAGTTTATATTCGATGGGGACGTCTTTTAGAAACACAAAGAGGATTCGAACCTTCTGCTTCCGACTCGACCTCTACCCCATTTGAAGGCGATCAAAATAAATTATATGTCCGTTATAAAAAACGGTATTCCAATAAACTGCATTTCGGAATTACAGCCGAAAAAGATGAAGGAGAAGCTTTTTTTAAAGGAAGCAATAAAACAGGGTTTGATTTTTATTCTGCACATATATTTCTTAGCAAAGTCAATAAAAATATTCGGGCAGTCGCTCTTGGAGATTATACGGCTAGTTTTGGTCAAGGGCTAATTTTATATTCTGGATTTGGAAGAGGAAAGAGTTCGCAGGTCATGAGCATTAAACGGAGCAATCAGACACTGAGGCATTATTCTTCTGTTGATGAAAATAGATTTTTGCGCGGAGCCGGTACCACCGTTGCGTTTGGCAAAAACCTTGAATTCACTGCTTTTTATTCAAACATGACTCGAGATGCTAATATTACTTTTCAAGATACATTAGACAATGAAGAAATAGTTAGAGAAGCTTCTAGCCTCTTGACTTCTGGTAAACATAGAAGTGCCTTAGAAATTGAAGACGAAGATGCAATCCGTCTTGCTACAACGGGTGGGAGTTTAAAATATAAAGGCAGTAATTGGCATGTTGCATTAAACGGAATGTACAACCAATTCGACAGTGATTTCAGCCGCTTGCTGCGACCGTATAGTCAGTTTTCATTTAACAGCGGTCAACTTTTAAACTTGAGTATAGATTATTCTTTTATTTACAAAAACTATAACTTCTTCGGGGAAACAGCTTGGAGTGATAATGGTGGAAAAGCAACAACCAACGGTCTGCTTGTATCTCTTGATCGCAGAACAAACCTTGCAGTGCTCTATCGGAATTTTGGCAGAGACTTTCAAGCTATTGGTGGCGCTCCTGTAGCAGAATCCTCCGTACCTCAAAACGAAGTCGGTCTGTATGTTGGCTTAGAATACAAACTAAACAACAACTGGTTGTTCACTGGTTATTTTGATTCTTATAGTCATCCTTGGCTGAGGTTCCGTGCGGATGCTCCTTCCAAAGGTTTTGATTACCGAGCCAGACTAACTTATAAAATCAAAAGGAAATTAGAACTCTATTTTGAGTGGAGAGATGAAATCAAACAAGTTAACTCTCCTGTTAATATTAGTAAGACAGATTATTTGATTGAAAACCGTTTGTTTCAAGCTAGATTGCATTTAAGTTACAAACCCAATAAGACCATTACTTTACGGAGTAGAATTGATTCAGGCTTTTTCAAAAGAGGTCTAGAAGGAGAAGGCAACCTAAACGGAATCGTCGTTTATCAAGATATTATTTATAAATCCATACAAAGTCCTTGGAGTTTTATGACTCGCTTTGCCCTATTTGATACGGACAGTTATGCCATCCGTTATTACGCATATGAGAATGATTTGCTTTATACTTTTTCGATTCCTGCTTATTACAATAAAGGGACGAGGTTTTATGTCGTTGCTAGATACAAAGGAATTCGCAATATGACTTTAGAAGCTAGATTTGCTCAAACTTACTGGATTGATCAAGATAGTTTCAGTAGTGGAAATGAAGAAGTAGATGGACAAACGAGAACGGATATTAGAGCTCAAATAAAATATACTTTTTAAGATAATTTAGTAAAACATTTCTCTACGAAAAAGACCCAAGCCTTTCAAAAGCTTGGGTCTTTTTTATTCAAAACAATTATTAGCCTATTCTCCTTTCAATGCTTTTTCTGCTTTGATCTTTATCAATTGATCCAAAACTTCTGGCAACTGCTCTGCTCCAATTCTTTTTGAAACAATTTCTTTGTTGTCATCCAAAATAAAGATTTGTGGAGTTGAACGAACATCGTAAATCGTTTTGAATTTAGATTGTAAATAAGGGTCTACAGCATTGATCCAATTGATCATCCCCTTCTCCTTAATCATTTCTGCACAAGCTGGCAAATCTTTATAAACTCTAGAGCAAAGCGCAAAGATTTCAACACCTTTACTTTTATAAGTATCATAAAACTCTATTATTTTAGGCATTGATTTTTTGCAATGTCCACAGTCTGGATCCCAGATGAATAAGACCGTCCATTCATTCGGCAAACTGTGCAAAGTGATTGGTCCTTCGGTTTTAAACTTTTTATGATCATCCTCTACATCTTTCGCTGCGATTGTTCCTTCAATATCCAACAATTGAACTTGAATGTCTGGTGCCTTTTTACCAATCAAAATCGGTTTTAAAGTAGCGGCATTTTCAGTGATCTTTTTAAGTTGTTCTTCATCTGTCCAAGGTGCTCTACCTGTAGCATAGTATTTTTCTACGATACAAACATACACTGCATCCATACCTACAATTTTCGATTGCGCGTATTCATTAAGGTAGCGAACTAAGTAATACTTAAACCCTTCTTCATTGTCTTTCAGTAGTTCCAAAATTGTACTCACAGAATTACAAATTGAATCAGGATGTTGAACAGTCATTTTAGTGAGGTAGTGATCAATCCTTTTGAATAAAACTGGAGACCTTAGCATGCGTTCATCAGACATGTCAAAGTTATCAAACCAATGTGCTTTATAATATCGCCAGCGTTTGCGATCGGATTCTTCTTTGGATCCTTTAAATTCTGGTACCTCAACTTCCATAGAAGCTTTTATGATGGCAGCTGTTAAGCTTTTTGGATGATTGGTAAACAAGTCTTTTTGATACTGTTTAACATCGACATCCAATTGTTTCAAATCATTTTGTGCTTTATCCGCCTGCGCTGTATTTCCGGCTTCTTTTGCTTCGTTCATTTTGGCGCTCAAGCCTTCAGCTTTAGGTCTCAACTGGCCAAGGAAGTTCATATAGCTGTAAAACAGTTGGTTTTCATCAGACCCTTTGATTTTGACATCTGCGTTCATATTACCAACCGTTGTTTCAACTTGAAAGAACTGCTCGTCTTTATCGATAAGAATTTGAAAATATTGATTGTCGGGTGGCAAGATGACAAGATATACGCCTCCTTTCAAGGCTTCTTCTCCTTTGAATACAAAACTCCCATCTGGGCTCACGGAAACGGTATCTTTTATATATTGCTTGTCTCCAAAATGATAGCCTAAATAGGCTTCTTTCTCAGAAAAACCATTGACTTTCACATCTATCTTGTACGCATCTGCGGCTGAAACAAGATTAATCCCGAGAAAAACTAAGAATAATAGGTTGAAAATTTTCTTCATTTTATTGTTTAATTGTCCTGTGCAATTATAACGCAAATTTCTATCCTTTACTGAAGAAAAAGAAATTTGTGAGCGTTTCTTAAATTTATTTTAACTTTTGAATGTCTTTATGACAATAAATCCAACGAAAAAACGCCTTATGTGTTTTTCATAAAGCGTTTTTTCGTCATTAATATTAGTAAGAAGTCAATCCTAGCCTTCTTTATTCTTTTCAATTTCCATTTTGAGCTTTTGCAACTCCATTTCCGCTTTGCGAACAGCCTCTTGAATCTCTTTTAATTTCTTAGATTGTTCTGCTTCTTTGGCTTTTTCTTCTCCAATTTGTTTAGCAGTATCTTCTTTTACCTTGGTGATTTGCTGAGTGGCTTGTTGCTTGGATTCATAAACAGCATCCGAAGCTTCCTTTTGAGCCTTACTGATTTCTGCTAAGGAAACTTTCCGGGCTTCTTCTGCTTCTTTTAAGAAAGCAGTTTTCTTTTCTGTTGTTTCTTTTCTAGAGTTAGCAACTTCTTCTATTGACCTGGCTTTTTCTTCGGCAATTTCCTTTTTGGAAAGCTCTTCTGCTTCTTTGGTTTGTTGCGCATAAGTTAATTGCTTAGCTTCAGATTCTTTCTTCGCTTCTTGGATGGCTTCTGCAGCTTGTTGCTTTGTCATGGCAACTTCTTCTGCAGCCTGCTCCTTCACTTTTGCAATTTCATTTGCAGCTTTTTCTTGTGACTCTAATACATCCAAGGCTGATTTTTCTTTTGCTTTTGCAGCAGCTTCTTTTGCTTCTTTTACTTCATCGGCTACTTGGCTTTGAATAGAGGCAATTTCATCGGCAGCTCTTTCTTTTGCTTGAGCGACTTCATTCGCTATTTTTTGTCTTTCTTTTGAAGACTCCTCTTTTGCTGTTCGAATACTTTCAGCCTCTTCTCCTTTGACTTTGGCTATTGCTTCTGCGGCATTTCTTTTAGCTTCAGCAACGTTATTAGATGATTCCTGTTTGGCTAAAGCTTCCGCTTCTTTGGTTTTAGCAATTTCTCTTGCAGCCTCTTCTTTTATTCGCGCAACTTCCGAAGCTGCTTTTTCTTTGGAGGCCACTACTTCTTGAGCAGACAGAGATTTATTCTCTTGTTCTTTTGCTTTTGCGTCTGCAATCTTTGCAGCAACTTCAGCTTGAATTTCCTTAAGTCGATTTTGAGCTATACTTTGAGATTCTGCAACTTCCGTTGCATAGTCCCCTTTAGCCTTCTGCGCATTTTCGTTGGCAGATTTCACAGAGGTAGCTGCTTCTAATTGAGCTTTCTCTATTTCCAAAGTTGCTTTCTCTTTAGCAGAAACTACTTCTTTAGCAGATTCATCTTTGAGTGCTTTCTTTCTCTTTTCTGCCTCAGCTTTAGCTGTTGCCAATTCTGTTTGAATTCTGGCAATTTCTTTTGCAGCATTTTCTTTTGCAGAGACTACTTCTCCTGCAATTCGATCTTTTTCTTTTGTCGCATTTTGTTTCGCCTCTGCTACTCTTGACGCTTCTTCAGCATTGATTTCCTGAATTGTTTGAGCCGCTTTTTGTTTTGCTTGGGAAACTTCTTGGGCTACCGCTTCTTTTTCTTTTGCAGCATTTTCTTTTGAAGAAGCAACTTCTAGTGCGGATTTTTCTCGAGTAGAAAGCACTTCGTTTTTCGCTTCTTCTTTTTCAAGCGCAACTTGAGCTTGCGTTTTCTTTATTTCATCAATAGCCTTTTCTTTTGCTTGAGCGACTGAAATGGCTTGAGATTCCTTTTCTTTTGCTAGATTTTCTCTTAACTCGGAAACTTCAGATGCATTACTTTCTTTTATTAGTGCTTCTTCTTCAGCTCCTTTTCTACGAGCCTCAGCTACCTGGAAAGCCACTTTTTCTTTTTCCAAAACGGCATCTTCCCTTATTCTGGCTATTTGTTCGGCTGTTTCTTCTTTGGTTTGTAGGATTTGTTGAGAAGCTGTTTGTTTAGAACTTACTACATCTTCTGCGTTTTTATTTCGTTCTAATTTGGCTTTCTCTCTAGCCTCAGTAATTGTTTTTGCCGTTTCTTCTCTGATTTTAGAAAGTTCAACTTGGCTATTTTCTCTAGCGGAAGCAATTTCATCAGCGTATTCTAACTTCGCTAATTCTAACTTATCCTTGACTGCTTTAATTTCATCTGCAGCTTTTTTTCTTGACGCAGCTACCTCTTCCGCTGATGCTGTTTTGGCTTTTTGAATTTCATCTGCTGCTCTTGTTTTATTATCCGCAACGTCTAGGTTAATTTTTTCAATTTCTGTGTTGGCTCTAGACCTTGCATCAGCAACCGATTCTGCTACATCTTTTTGGGATTCCTCTATTTCAGCTTGTGATTTTTTTCTCGCTTCCAAAACTTCTTGCGCATATTCTGATTTTTTAGTCGCAACATTTTCTCTAGCTGCGGCAACATCTTCTTGTAGTTTTCTTTTAATTTGATCCGCTTTATCTCTTTCTGCTTGTATTTCTTCTCTTAGGCGATCTTTGGTTTCCGCTAACTCTTTTCGGAGAGCAGCCAACTCTTCATCATTTAATAATTCTATATCTACCACTTTTCTTACACCAGCTGAAGTTGAGCTAATTGATCGTCCTGTATTTGCAACACTTCCGCTTCCTTTGCTTTTAGCAGAGAAATCATTTCCAGCCAACTTAACATTATTCACTAGAGATCGGTCCAGATTTGAATTGAAACAAGAAGCCATTATTTTAAACTCTGCTTGACGACTTCCCGTAAGCGTTTGCTTTCGCATTTGATTGCTAATATTATTTTTAATAAAAATATAGCTGATATTGGAGGAGGCAAACCAATCAATTGCGTCTAGGTCAAGTTGCAAGATATTTTGGTGAACAGGAATTGATCCAGAGCGATCTAACTCTCCCATTTCCATAAATCGGTAACTTTTTCTTCTTTGAGATCCATCTACGAAGATAAGTTCATCATCTTGATTGAACTCCACTCCTCCTTTTGAATAGACTCTTGCAAGAACTCCCTTTTGATCATTGAAGATTTCAATACTATACGTATAGTTTCCTTTGACTACTAAAGTCATTTCTTTGGTCTTCAACAATTGAGTATTGCTTAACTTTCTATTTTCCGTTAGTATATTCCCGCAATTCTGAGCCTGCAAACTAGAAAGAGTAAACATCATCAAGCAAAACAAGATGAAATACTTTGAACGTTTCATATTAGGCAATTTTATTTCAATATAACGATTTTATCTTAAGACTTATTAGTAAAATCGTTAATGGTTCATGTTAAAAAGTACAAGATGCTACTTGTAGTAAATACCCTAATTTATAGGTATAAAGCATACTTTATTGATATAGTGTACGTAAAAAGGAACTTTGAGTTAAAGTTAAAACCTTTATTTGTCTCTTTTGGCTGCCAACAAGTAAAGAATTGCCATTCTTATGGCTACCCCATTTTCAACTTGTTGTAGTATAATCGATTGGTCTGAGTCAGCAACATCACTGGTAATTTCAACGCCTCTGTTAATGGGCCCTGGATGCATAATGACTACTTTAGTGTCTAGACTATTTAGTAATGCTTTATTTATGCCAAAGTACTGAGAATATTCCCTCAAAGAAGGAAAATATTTAATTTCTTGCCTTTCAAGTTGAATTCTTAGGATATTTGCCACATCACACCATTCCAAGGCTGTTCTAACATCATACATTACTTTCACTCCTAATTTGTTGATGTGCTTTGGAATTAGCGTTGGAGGGCCGCATACCGCGACTTCTGCTCCTAGTTTCTGTAGGCAGAAAATATTACTTAAAGCTACTCGTGAGTGAAGAATATCTCCAAAAATGGCAATTTTCTTATTTTTCAAGTCGCCTAGCTTTTCTCTCATCGAAAAAGCATCTAACAATGCTTGAGTAGGATGTTCATGCGTGCCATCGCCAGCATTGATAATATTTGCATCTATATGTTTAGCCAGATACGCTGGAGCTCCAGGGGCTGGATGGCGTATAACAACCATATCCACTTTCATGGAAAGGATATTATTGACCGTATCTAAGAGGGTTTCTCCTTTTTTAAGGGAACTGGAAGAAGCTGAGAAGTTGACCACATCGGCGGATAAGCGTTTTTCTGCTAATTCAAAAGACAGTTTGGTTCGAGTGGAGTTTTCAAAAAACAGATTGGCCACCGTTACATCCCGCAAGGAAGGGACTTTTTTGATAGGTCGGTTGATTACTTCTTTGAAATTTTCCGCAGTCTCGAAAATCAAGTTGATATCATCAACAGTCAAATACTTGATACCAAGAACATGCTTTGTACTCAACTCTGTACTTGCCATTACTAATTAATGTTTTCCATATTAAAAGAAAGTAATCTGATTTTAAGATTTAACTTCTTCTTTACTTGCGAATAATAAAACTTGATCTTTTCCTTCGATTTCTTCCCATTCTACTTTTACGTAAGCATCATCCATTGCGTCCACGGTAATTCCTATATAATCCGATTGTATCGGAAGATGCCTATTGAATCTCCGATCTACTAAGGTTAAAAATTCTACTTGTTTGGGTCTTCCGTAATGTTGCAAAGCAGTTAATGCCGCTTGGGTAGTTCGGCCAGTATAAAGAACATCATCAATTAAAATGACGTTTTTGCCTTCAACCAAAAAATCCATTTCAGTTGAACTGGCCGCAAATGGTTTGTCTCGAGTACGAAAATCATCTCGATAAAAAGTTATATCTAATCTTCCGTATTCTAATTTTTCCAGTTTGAGGATAGCTCTAATTCTACTATGAATCCGGTCCGCCAATAAAGTACCTCGCGGTTGAATACCAACGAGACAAGTATCTCCAAAATCTTCATAACGCTCTATCAATTGATGGCACAGGCGCTCAATTGTTAGTTCGAAACGTTTTTTATCCAATATGATTCTACCCTTTTGCATGTATCGCAAATATAACATTTCCTTGAGTAAGTGAGCAAAAGGAGAAGATGTTTTAAATTGATTAATAAAAAAAATAAAGATCCATTTAAACCAATTCAAAATACAACAGTCTGAGTATATGTTCTTGCGCTTGAACTTCTCATTTTTTCTAATCATGATCTGTAGTAAGCCAATTTGAAAACTATTACCGATCCTAAAAATCTTTCAAAATGAAAAAGTATTTCTTTGTAATGCTATCCGTTTTATTTTTATTCAGTGCATGTAATAATGAAAAGACTTCTGAAGAAGAATTAGATGAAGTTCAAAATCAAGAAATTGTAGAAACTTCTCAGGACGCTGCTTTGTCTCAAAATTTATTGGAAGCTGCGGCTGAAGAAGCCGATTACCAAATTGAATATAGAAGTGGAGGAAATCCTCCGGATGAATGCCCAATTATTACCAGAACTGGGCCTTGGAATTCTTATCCGAATACAGTCACCATTGATTGGGGAACAGAAGGCTGCGAAGGAGCTCGGGGCAACATTCTAAAAGGCAAAATTATAGTCGAGATTACTGGCCCAATAAACGAGGAGGGTTCTACGCGAACTAAGACTACTGAGGATTTTTCTATCAATGATGTACAAATTGAGGGAACAAGAGTGAAAACCAATACTGGAACCAACTCTTTGGGTAACCACTCGTTTAGCAGAATCGTAAATGTTGATTTTACTTTTCCAAATGGCGATAATGCTCACTGGGAAGCCGAGCATTTTCTGGTACAAACAGAAGGAGGAGGAACTCCGACGATGCTCGATAACGCGTTTGAAATCACAGGAAGCTCGAGCGGAATCAATCGACATGGAAGTACCTATGTTTCTGAAATCATAGTGCCTTTGGTCAAACGCAAAGATTGTGGTTGGGTGGAATCTGGTACTAGAACAATTGTAAGAAATGACAATTCTGCTTTGTTCGATTATGGAGATGGTTCTTGCAATCGGATCGCGGAACTGACTTTACCGAATGGGCAGACTAGAAATATTGTTTTACAGAGATGGTGGTAAAGAGTTTGTTCAAAGTAAAAAGGAGATGCTTCTTGCGAAGCATCTCCTTTTTTATTCAACATTGGATTATTTATTTTTTCCAAGAAGATTTCAAATTCATTGTGTGATTAAAAATTAATTTATCAGGGGTTGAATCTATATCCAAACAGAAATAACCTTTTCGCATAAACTGAAATCGATCACCAATCTTTGCATTTTTCAAACTAGGTTCTACTAATGCTGTGGTATTAATTTCTAAAGATTCCTTGTTGAAGAATTCCATAAAATCTTTGTCTTCATGACTTAATGGAGTTTCATCTGTAAACAATCGACCATAATTGCGAACTTCAACGGGAACTGCATGTGCTGCAGAGACCCAATGCAAAACGCCTTTTGCTTTCACACCAGAAGTATCTGATCCTGATCGACTATCCGGATAGTACGAACATTTTAATTCTACAATTTCTCCATTGTCGTCTTTTACCACTTCATTACAAGTGATGATAAATCCATTCTTCAATCGAACTGTTCTATCTGGTCCTAAACGGAAAAACTTTTTTGGAGGATCTTCCATAAAATCTTCTCTCTCGATAAAAAGGGTTTTTGAAAAAGGAATTATTCTAGTCCCCATTGATTCATCACCAGGATTATTAACCGCTTCCATTTCTTCCACCTTATCATCTGGAAAATTGGTAATGGTCACTTTAAGCGGATTCAAAACGCCCATGACACGTGCTGTTATTTGATTCAGCTCATCTCGAACACAGGATTCCAATAATTCTATCTCAATGAGGTTGTCTCTTTTTGCAACACCAACTTTATCACAGAAAGTTCTTAGTGCAGCAGCTGGATAACCTCTTCTTCTCATTCCTGCTATTGTTGGCATTCGTGGATCATCCCAAC
The DNA here is from genome assembly GCA_938041325.1 of uncultured Saprospiraceae bacterium. GTDB lineage: Bacteria > Bacteroidota > Bacteroidia > Chitinophagales > Saprospiraceae > CALIAG01. Next base: position 18,035 of record CALIAG010000010.1, read on the forward strand.
CTGTAACAAGATTGTTTTCTACCAACTTCAATAATTTACGTTTTGAAGTAATCATGAATGCAACATTCATCCTTGCGAATTCTATTTGACGCGAAGGAAAAATTTCAAGATTTTCAATGAACCAATTGTATAAAGGTCGGTGATGAATAAACTCTAATGAACACAAAGAGTACGTTATCCCTTCAACAGAATCTGATTGTCCGTGAGCAAAATCGTACATTGGATAGATGCACCAATCATCGCCAGTTCTATGGTGTGTTTCATGCTTGATTCTATAAATGAGCGGATCTCGCATAAGCATATTGCTATGCTTCATATCAATCTTTGCACGAAGGACTTTGGCACCATCTGGGAAATCGCCGTTTTTCATTTTTTCAAATAAATCGAGATTCTCTTCAATTGATCTTGATCTAAATGGAGAATCTTCTCCTGGCTTTGTTGGAGTCCCTTTAAGTTCTGCGATTTCTTCTGCTGTTGAATCATCAACATAAGCCAAGCCTTTCTTTATAAGTGTAACCGCAAATTCGTAAAGTTGTCCAAAATAGTCTGATGCAAAATATTCTCGGTCATCCCAATCGAAACCCAACCACTTTATATCCTTTTTTATATTTTCGACAAACTCCGTATCCTCCGTTGTAGGATTGGTGTCATCAAAGCGTAGATTGGTTTTGCCACCATACTTTTTAGCCAGTTCAAAATTGATACAGATTGCCTTAGTATGTCCAATGTGTAAATAACCATTGGGTTCAGGAGGAAATCTCGTTAAGACCACTCCATTATTCTTATTGTTCTTGATATCCTCTTCAACAATTGTCTCAATAAAATTTAATGATTCTACCTTTTCCATTGATTTATTACTTTTTAGCTCTCTTGTTTAGAAACATTCGATTACTTGATCTGTAAACCTTAAAAACTTCTCAAAAGTTTCATTGGCTAACAGGCGTTTAAAATTTTAGCTCTCAACTTACATTCTTTCTGGCATTTCTATGCCCAGCAAGCCCATTCCTGTATTTAGTACGTGTCCTACAGATTCGCTTAATTTCAATCTAAAATTTCGAGTATTTTCTTCGACTTTTAAAATTTGATGTTCATGATAAAACTTATGATATGCTTTTCCTAAATCGTAACAAAAGTTAGCAATCATTGAAGGATCGTATGACTTGGCAGAATGTTGAATCAAGTCTGGAAAAGTATAAATCATGGTGATCAATTCTTTTTCCTCTGGTTTCAAATCTTTATATGAAGTATCTCCAGCCCAATCCATTTCGGCAGCTTTTCTCAGAACTGATTTTACTCGAACATAGGCATTTTGTATGTAAGGCCCTGTGTGTCCTTGCATATCAACCGATTCCTTCGGATTAAAAACCATTCGCTTTTTAGGATTGACTTTCATTATAAAAAACTTCAAGGCTGCCAATCCAATCTTGCGCAATATTTCGTCTTGTTGATCTTGCTCAAGCTCTCCGATTGAACCTCTTTCTTTTGCACCATTATGCGCTTCTTGAATGACCTCAGCGATTAAGTCATCTGCATCTACAACGGTCCCCTCACGTGATTTCATTTTTCCGGATGGTAAATCAACCATTCCGTAAGACAAGTGGTACATTCCTTCTGAGTATGGAACACCCAATCTTTTCATGATTTCGAACAAAACTTTAAAATGATAATTTTGCTCATCGCCTACTACATAAACCATTTTCTCGGAGCCCAAATCTTCGTAGCGTTTTTGAGCGGTACCAATATCTTGTGTCATATAGACGGAGGTTCCATCGCTTCGCTGCACTAGCTTATGATCCAGTTTTGCATCTTCTAAATCTATCCAAACAGAACCATCTTCTTTTTTGTAAAAGATTCCATCTTTCAATCCTTGATCTATATAGGTCTTCCCTAACAAGTAGGTTTGTGATTCGTAATATAATGTATCGAAAGTAACTCCAAGGTCTTCGTAAGTTTGATCAAATCCTGAATAAACCCAGCTATTCATGGTTTCCCATAATTTGCGAGTCTCTGGGTCATTCGCTTCCCATTTTTGAAGTAGGCTTCTTGCTTCTGTAAGAATAGGTGCTTCTTCCCCTTCTTTTAACCCAGCCTTTTGCTCCTTTTCTATTTGATTGTACTTCACGTAATACTTGCCGACAAAGTGATCTCCTTTTATATCATGATCAGCAGGTGTCTCACCGTTGCCAGTGTGAAGCCAAGCAACCATACTTTTACAGATATGTATTCCTCGATCATTTATGACTTGAGTTTTAACTACATCATAACCCGCTGCACTGTAAATCTCGCTGCAAGCCCAACCGAGTAAAATATTCCGAATATGGCCGAGGTGAAGTGGTTTATTGGTATTTGGTGAAGAAAACTCTACCATTACTTTTTTACCATTAGATTCAGCTCTACCGAATTTATCATTTTGGTGGATTTCTTTTACAAAATCTATCCAAATTTGTGGGTCAATTGATAGGTTTAAAAAGCCTTTGACAACATTGAAGTCTACTATTTCTTCTAAATTTTCTTTGAGAAAATTTCCTAGCTCTTCCCCTATTACTTCAGGTTTCTTTTTAGCAGCTTTTGTAAACGGGAAAACCACGACGGTATATTCCCCCTCAAAATCTTTTCTCGTAGCAGCCAAATTTACTTTATCTACCTCAAACTCCAATTCATAAAGTGAATTAACCCCTTTACAAACTCCCTTCTTAATAATATCCTGTAAATCTTTCATTTATATCGCTTGAATTTTAGTCGGCAAAGGTAAAATACCCTTTTGGGTTTCCAAAAATAAGGAGGCTAAACCTTTTTCGTCTGCTGTAAATTGTTTTATAATATGGGAAAACCTCTTAATTGATGAGGTGTTTACTGTCTAGTTGACAGATTTTCATCACTCTTAAGCTCTTTTGACGCAGCGCTTGAGGTAAATTTTGCCAGGCACACAGTCACTAAAGGTCGTATGTCCCCTCCAAGTACCATTTAATTCTATGGATTGCGCCTTCCTCTGAACAACTAATTGGTACTTTTTAAAACACCATTCTGCTCCAGGAATATCGACAAATTGAATTTTTTCAATATCGATAAAGGTCAAAAACAGGCCAGATTTAATGTCACCTTGAATTTTAAACTCTGCATAGGTATCTCCATCAAAAACGAAAGATTTGCCCTCAATAATTTCGCCTTTCAAATTGAGTTTAAGATAAATCTCATATTCTGTAATGCCGGAGAAATCCTCTTGCGTAATATGTCCTTCCCATTCTCCAGAAAGAAAATGCGGTGGTTGTTCTGTTCCAAGCAAAACGAATGTTAATATGAAGAATATCCAATTCAAAAAGAGTATCTATTTATACAAAAAGAGAATACTTAAAGATAACAGAAAAGTAAGGCTTATTGGTTCACAAAAATCGAGAAAATGGTTTTGCCATAATTTCTTTCATTTCTGTAATTAGGGTGAGATTTATAATTGTGATTGGGATTGTGTTCCATGACAAACCAACCCTCTTCTTTTAGCAACTTGTGCTTAAAAATCAAATCAGGGATAGTATCCATTGTTTTCAAGGCGTAGGGAGGTCCAGCAAAAATGTAATCGTATGATGCGCCAGTAGATTTAATAAATTTGAAAACATCTGATTTTCGGATGGAGATTTTCTCTTCGATGTTTAATTCCTTTGCTGTTTTTTTCACGAAGGCAATACATCCTCCAAACTTATCTACATAAGTTACATCATTGCATCCTCGGCTAATAAATTCATAACCATGATTACCGGTTCCACCAAACAAGTCCAAGACTTTAAGGTCCTCTATGTCAAAGTTATTTTGAATGATATTAAAAAGACCTTCTTTGGCAAAATCAGTTGTAGGTCTGGTAGGCCAATTTTTTGCTGGCGGATAAAACTTACGTCCTTTGAACTCCCCTCCAATTATTCGCATAGACTGAGACTAAATGTGTCAAAATAGAAATGCTTTTCAAAGGCTTCTGCTTTATCACTAAAAAAATATTTGGCGGGAGCATCTAAAAAATTAATATTTCTGATGTATCGATACAGCATTTTATAGATTTCAGAATCTCTCAAAACAAGTCCAGAAAGGTTGAGAGGAATGGTCTCTGGATCCAATTTCAATTGATTGTAAATCAGCATAATAAAGTAAATAAAATCCGTTGAGGTTTGGTATTCAAAAGAATTGGTCAAAAGAAGTTTTTCTTTGTCAAAAACCATTATTTCAAAGACACCTTTTTTCACGTTGGCAAAAAACTGTGTTTGTGATTTCGTTTTGGCGATGTCTTGATAAGCTTGAATCAATGCACTAGAAGCATGAATGATTTTTGCTTTTGGGTATAGTTTTGAAAGAAAGTTATTTACACTATACTTCACAGCATAAACATTTTTAGCTTCAATCGTACTTATATCATTATTGAAAACTGCATCTCCTTCAGCAAGAGCGACTTGATTGGATAAGTAAAGTACTTTTTGAGATTCGTCGTAGAGTTTGTCAGGAACGAGAACTGATTTGTGGTTGGCTAAACCAATATTTATCTTTTGATAATCCAAACCTAAGCACTCGTCCTCTTCTATAATTTTTTGGATTTTTTCTTGTTGCTTGTTAGCAAGCAAATCCAAATCAAACGCGTAAGATTTTAGGACAAGAAGCTGTAGGGCATTATTGCTTATTAAAAAAGTTAACCTATCCATCCCTATAAGGATGGATAGGTTATATGTAGGTGATAAGTTTGTGTTAAAGGACTCTTCTGCGAAGAAGAAGGTTATCTTTCCCAATTTCCTGATGTGTTAGGAGCTAAACGGTCTCCAAATTTTATAGTAGACCCTGGCTTGTAGGAGTTATCATATCTGGCATACTTAGTATCTCCATACTTACCCATATAATTTTTGCGAATTGTTCCAACTTCAACAACTGGTACCAATGTTTTTTGATAAGTAAGCGTATCTGCCCATATATCGAATTCAGTCCCAGCTGAATAAGGCACATATCTTAAGGAATCTAATTTAATTCCCATTTCTTCTACACTTGTCATAGCTGATTCGTAGGTCGTATCATATCGAATTGCCGAAATGTTATCAGGATCATCTGGATCACCAAAAACAGAAATCTTCGTTAATTTACCATTTTTCAATACATCATTTAGGGTATCAAAGGTGTGAGCGAACTCGCCGGTAATGTTACGATACAACTCTTGTGCTTGTCTGACTTTAATAAGTCGATCAATCACAGCATTTTCTCTTTTCTCTTTTTCCGCTTTAAAAGCGATAGGTTCAGCAATGCTACCGATTAAAACCCAAATTAATAAGGCAACGATTGCAATAAGAACGAGGTTGATTACTAATCTCATAGAAGTAATTTTTCATTTGTTTCAACGCAATTATACGCTTTTTAACTAAAAATCTATAGGAGAATTTGCCAAAAATTTTGAAACGTACATCAAATTCAATTTTTGACCGAACTTATCTCCATTTTTAAGCTAAAATTCGTGAAATATGGTTGTAAAATAGATTTTTATGAATTACAAAGTTTCTAAATAAATTCAATCTCTTGAATATTATGGTCGAAACTTGAGACAAGATACGGGAATTCAAAATTTGCAGAATAGCTCATTTAAATAGGTTGATGCTAATTTGATCAGTTTTGGCGTATCCTTCCTTATTATTTCTTAGTAAAATGGCGTTCTCCTATCAGACATTCTCCATCATAAGATGCACCTTCATCTACGATTAGTTTTTTTGCTTTGATTTTACCAGAAACATAGGCCGTTTCGTTGAGATGGAGCCTGCCATTGACGACTAATTCTCCTTCGATTTTGCCTTCGATAAATGCTTCTGTGCAAAATACATTGCCAACAACTTTCCCGGTGCTGCCCATGACCAACTTATTTTTGCATTCAACTTCTCCATTGACCATACCATCAATTCTTAAATCCTCGATGGATATTAATTTGCCTTCTACATTTGTTCCTTGCGCAACAATACATGAAGCCGCTGGTGCTGATGAAACAGCTGGCTCTCCTAAAGGATTTTCTACTGTTTTAGATTTAGTTCCAAACATTGTGTTTAACTAGTTTATTCAGGTTTGAAGCCTGCGATTAATAAATTGCCGGTAGATTGTGCTAGTTTTGAAACATAGTATGCTGGAGGAGACGGCAAAGATGAGAATTTAGGCCGTCACCCAAAGATACTCCTTTTGGTGTTTTTTGTGTAAGGAATCTTTAATATTTTTTAATAAATTCGCCATTTTTGAAATACTTCGTTTATCGATTTTAATTCTTTCAATGAATACAATAATTCTAGCCATAGAATCTTCCTGTGATGATACCTCTGCATCGATCATAAAGGATGGTGAAATATTAAGTAACTGCACTGCTACACAGGATGCGCATAAGGCATATGGAGGAGTGGTTCCTGAAGTTGCTTCTCGAGCTCATCAAGTTAATATTATTCCTGTGGTCAATCTTGCTTTGCAAAAAGCGGGGATTGCTAAAACAGATTTGAGTGCGGTGGCATTTACCAGAGGTCCAGGACTAATTGGATCTTTGTTGGTTGGTGTCAGTTTTGCTAAATCATTTGCGCTGAGCTTAGACATACCTTTGATCGAAGTACATCATATGCAAGCCCATGTAATGGCTCATTTTGCAGAAGATCCAAAACCAAATTTTCCATTCCTTTGCCTCACCGTCTCAGGTGGACATACGCAAATTGTATTGGTAAAAGCGCCACTCGAAATGGAGATCTTAGGTGAGACCATAGACGATGCTGCTGGCGAAGCTTTCGACAAAACAGGAAAGTTGTTGGGTTTGGATTATCCTGCCGGACCAATAATAGATAAATTGGCTAAAGAAGGAAAGGCTGTTTTTGATTTTCCAGAGCCTAAAATCCCTGAATTAAATTTCAGTTTTTCTGGATTGAAAACTTCTATCCTTTATTTCTTAAAACGCAATTTAAAAGAAGATCCTGATTTTATAAAAACCAACCTGGTGGATATATGCGCTTCTGTTCAAACAAGAATAGTTTCTATTTTGATGAATAAATTGGAACTAGCTGCCAAACAAACGGGTTTAAAAGAAATAGCCATTGCAGGAGGTGTTTCTGCTAATTCTGAGCTGCGCAAAACATTACAAGAAAAAGGAAAAGAACTGGGCTGGACTACCTATATCCCTCATATTCAATACTGTACTGATAACGCGGGGATGATTGCAGTGGTTGCACACTACAAATTCTTAAAAGGACAGTTCACGACTCAAGATGTAATACCAACGGCACGGTATGAAGAAATTTAAGCTGAACCTAGTCTATTTTAAACTTGCAATTATTGACTAAAACTAACCACGTTATGCCCCATCCATTGCCATTCAAAAATTTCAATCTAAAAGACAAAGGGCCTATCTCTTCTAAGTTTATATTGAAAAAGCTATTCGATTTTTATGCTGCAACAGAATTCGTACAACTTCTTCCATACGGTAGAAATCAAGATCGCAACAATTTTGAACTGGTAATTGATGAAGCTTGTGGAACCTGTAGTTCAAAGCATGCTTTGCTGAAATCACTTGCAATAGAACAAGGCTTTGATGAGCTTCAACTTTTTATAGGCATTTATAAAATGAATGATGAGAATACCCCAGGAATAGGTGACGTTTTAAAAAGAAACAATTTGGATTATATTCCTGAAGCCCATTGCTATCTACGATTTGAAAAAAACACTATTGATATAACTAATTCAGTGTCTGATTTCGCTAACATATCAAATGATGTATTACTAGAGATTGAAATTGAGCCACAACAAGTTGTACATTTCAAAGTAGAAAAACACAAGCAATTTTTGAACGAATGGTTAGAAAACGAAAAATCGACTTTCAGCTTTGATCAACTTTGGGCCGTTAGGGAGCAATGTATTCATTCTTTAAGTCAGCTATGATAATCTTCTTTTTCCATGAAAATTATGAATCCATCTTAGGTGAATTTAGTAGTCTAGAATAATTACTAATTTATTGGTCACTGTAATAAGGTTGGTTATCTTGGAGGATAATTAAAATATGAAGTTGTTTAATGACGAAAAGGTCATTCAAAATCATACCCTTAATGTACAAAGCTTATTTAATATTATTGCTTTCCGTTTTATATCTAAATCTGCAATCACAGAATGATAGTTTGCTCGTTCAATTTATTCAATTGGGTCAATCTGATTTAATCGAAGAAGTCAGAACAGAAGACCAAAGAGTTGTTTCGGCTAATCGTTCTTTGACAGATGTGAAAGATTTACCTTTCACCATATATGTGGTTACCCAAAAGCAAATCAAGGATAATGGCTATCTGACTTTGGTTGATGTTTTAAAAGATATTCCAGGAATTCGAGTATCTCAACCGGGCTCTGCTTTGGAAGGCGAGACTTTTCTAATGCGTGGATTGTTGGGTAATTCTTATGCCAAAATTCTGATCAATGATTTACCAATAAAACCTACTGCTGTAAGGGGAATGCCTATTGGCGCACAATTGCCCGTACAACATGCCGAACGAATCGAGATAATCTTCGGCTCTTCAGCTGCTGTATATGGAGCAGACGCTTCTGCAGGTGTTATTAATATAATCACTTCTGATTCTGAACGCCCTTTTTATGTCCAATCAGATTTAGCTTTGGGAGGCCAAGGAATGACTCATCTAAATCTGACTTTAGGAGGAAAACTAGGTTGGGATAAGAATGTTTTGAAGTTTAGTCTTTTTGGCAGTTTTACTGATTTAAAAAGAAGGAATATTTATTATGATCAGTTCAATAATTACAATCCTTTAAATTATCTATTTCAGGATTCTTCTCACACCAGTATTCCGAACTATAAAGGGACTGCAGCCTATCCGATTCTAAAAGATTTACCCCATCAAAGTCGAAGATTTGGTATACGATTGCAATATCGAGGATTCACCCTAGGCATTCAAAATATGTACCGCAAGGATCATTCAGCCATTGGATTAAACCCTGCTGTCATTTCTTATGCAAATCCTTTGAACTATAAAGCTGAAGATATTTCCCTTTACAATTTGTCTTGGAACTCTAAAGCTGAAAAGAGAATGCAGCTTAAGTTTAACTTATCACTTCTTGTCTACCAGATGGATCAAGGTTCTTCTTCTGATTACGTTTATGCCTTACCAAATTCAAGTGTTAGGTTTTGGGAAACTTCTGCCTCTACCCCTGCCCCATTCGATACCATTAATTACGCAGCCCTTTCTGAAGATATTTATAATGACTTGGTTTCAGGATCTAGGTTTAGTCAAAACACCTCGGTCGATTTAAATTTTGAAGGGCTTCTCAGCCACAAGTCTTACAAATGGTTGGATCTTCTGACAGGCTACACAACACAAATTTCTGTTAATCAACCGTTCATTGATTATTTGCCTGCTCCATTTGATTCAAGTTCAGATCTAAATGGGAATGGCATTGATGATGTTAGTGAAAATTACGACTTCCCGATTACACCTGATTTAGATGTGTTTTTTAATCTGGGTTTTTTCGCCCAAGTTTATGTGACAACTAAAAGGTTTAACTTTTTAGCTGGCATAAGAACTGATCGACACAACATTTATGGCAATTCCACAAGCCCTAGAGTTGCAGGAATATTTAAAGTAAATCCTAAATGGAGTATCCGAGGATCTTTTGGAAGATCATTTCGAGCCCCGACTTCTTTCTACGGAAACAACACCTTTATTATACGTTCTTTTCCACAAGCAGGTGTGAGAAAAGCATCTGATGAATTTCCAGACTTTGCAGAATATGTTCCGGAGATCACAAATTCTGTTGAATTAGGATTTCGGTATACGCCAAAAACTAAATGGTTTGCTGATTTAACTTTTTTCTATTCGAAAACCAATAATCTAATTAGCCAAAGTTATCAAGAAGCTTTTCCTTTTATCATAGCTGGCTATTTCAATGATAGTTTATCAAACCTTGTTTTATATGGTATTCAAGGAAGATTGGAAGGGAAAAAAATTCTCTGGGACGGAAAGATAGATGTTGTTTTAGATGGACAAATAGCAAAAGGAAGTGAAGTTTTGCCGTTTAGCTTAGGCAAAATCGAGCAAGTCAGAGCGCAACCAACCTTTATGTTTAGAGCGCAAACTAATGTCCGATTAAACGATCGTTGGATCGTTACAGGTACAGGACATCTCCAATCCAACTGGGCCAGTAGACGAGTGACAGATGATTTTCTTTTGGAAGAACCACTAAGATCACAATATATAAATAGTGGATTTGTAACACTGGATTTAAATATTCGATATCAATTAACGGATAATTTTCAAGGATACTTTTTATTTAATAACATTCTTGGAACTCAATATGGTGGCATTGCCGCTAATGGGTTCATAGACGATTTGATTTATAATCCTCAACCCTTGTCTTCTTTGAGGCTGGGACTAAATTACAGAATTAAATAAAGTGAAAACAGCAAAATTTTTCATTTCTATTTTCTTACTAATTGTATCCTCAAGTTTTACTTTTGGGCAAGCTCCTCCAGTATATCAAAGTGAAGTCAATTCTATTTTAGATCGAGCAGGTCTTCATAACTCTATCGATACCAATCGAATAATGATTCTAGATGCTCTTAAATTGAGCAGAGACAATGACTATGCAGATGGCATTATTCGCTCCTATCAAACAATGGCTAGCTTGGAACTTAAAGAACATAATTTGTCAGGAGCTTTGAGGAATTACCTTCAATTATTAAACCTACTCGAAGAGGTCGATCGACCAGGAATCAAAGCAGAAACTTTGAGAGATTTAGGTGATGTTTATTTTATAGAAAAAATGAATAGGAATGCATTAAATGCCTATTTAAAATCCAAAACCTATTTCGGACAAACAAATCAAAAGGAATATTTAAAAATATTAGATCGAATTGCGGATACGTATGCAGGGATGGGGATAGTAGATAGTGCGATCCTTGTATCAGAAGAAATTCTTGCGCTTCATCAGGATTCTGATAATCAAATTGCTACAGTCAAAACCCTACAGAGAATTGTAGATGTCTATTTAGGAAAAAACAATTACCAAGCGGCCTTACTTTCCAACCTTGAATTATTGACAATCATAAAGCTATTTGGCGACGAAAAGGATCTAGCGGCAGTGTATAACAACCTTGGTTATATTTACACGAGACAAAAAAACTATCCTCTTGCTATTGAGCATTTTAAAAAAGTTGAAAAACTAGAAATTGGAAATGCAATAAATCTCGCCCCTCTTTATATCAATATGGGCGTTTGCTATTCTAATGATAAAGAATTTGAAGCCAGCATTCGATACTTAAAAAAGGCAGAAGCATTATATAGTTTGGAACAGAAAAGTAAAAAAGCTTCAGTGAATCAACTAATCAGCAGCGTATATTTAAACAATAGTGATCTTTATAATGCGCAACTGTATAATCAAATCGCATTAGAATTTGCAAGAGTTGGTGAAGAGCCAGAGGTACTAAGTAGTACCTATTATCAATCCGCACAAATTCAAAGAAAATTATACGATTATGAGAAGGCCTTGTCATTTTACCAATTGCATCTTAACATCAGAGACTCTATCCGTTTGGATGAACGATTTCGACAACAAGATCTCCAACAACAACAAGTACTTTTAGAACGAGCAGAAAAAGAAATTAAACTTTTATTGGTAAACAATGATATTCAGGAATTGAATATTTCGCGGTTACAATTGGAAAAAGACAAAATAGAATTGTCGAGATCCAACTTGGAGCTCGAAGCTAAGAAAAGAAAAGATGAAATTCTTTTGCTTCGAAGCAATGAACAAGTGAAAGATGCAGAGCTTCAAAATCAAGAACTCCTTGCTCAACAAACTAAGCAGGCGCTCGCCATTGCTCAACAAGAGCTTGAAAGTCAAAAGAAAGACCAGACCTTATTGGAATTGCGCAGCATAGAAGAACGGCAACAAGTCGAATTAATGCAAAAAGAAGCAGCAGAAGCAAAACAAAAAAGGGAAATAGAATCTCTGACTATGGAAAAAGAGATCACACAGTTGGAATTGGATAATGAAGCAGCTTTCAGACAATCCGTTTATTCAATCGGTGGTCTACTTGGTTTGTTAGGTATTCTAGTGGTTTTGTCTTTACTTAATTCTAGAAGAAAAAACCAGCAGTTGGAAAAACAGAATTTAATTATTGAAACAGAAAGAAGTAAGTCTGAAGAACTATTGCTCAATATTCTTCCCGAAGAAACGGCAGCAGAACTTAAAGAAAAAGGAGCCGCTACTCCGAAACAATATAAGCAAGCAACGGTCTTGTTCTCTGACTTTGCAAGTTTTACAGAAATAGCTCAACAAATGACCCCTTCAGAGTTGATTGAAGAGATCAATGCCTGCTTTATTGTATTTGATGAAATCATCGAACGCAATGGGTTAGAGAAAATAAAAACGATTGGTGATGCTTATATGGCCGCGGGTGGAATTCCTGAAAAAAATACAACCAATGCCATTGATTCTGTCAGAGCAGCGCAAGAAATGAATGATTTTATGATCAAACGATTGGTACAAAAAAAGGCAGAAGGAAAGAAGTATTGGGGAATGAGAATTGGTCTGCACACCGGCCCTATAGTTGCTGGAGTAGTCGGTAAAAATAAGTTCGCTTATGACATTTGGGGAGACACCGTTAATGTAGCCAGCCGTATGGAAACCAATGGCCTTGTTGGAGAAATAAACATATCTCAGTCTACTTACGACTTAGTTAAAGATCAAGTAAGCTGCCGAAAACGAGGAACCATTGATGTGAAACACAAAGGAGAAATGGAAATGTACGTCGTTGAAACTTAATTATACTTTTGTTCTATCTACTTACTTGCTTTGAGTTTTAACTTTAGCGTTTATTTGTAAAAGGAGTTATCTCAAAAGGTCTTGCATTCGATTTTTATAAAACGGGGTAAATTTTCAACTATTTTTAATTCCTTTAAAAAATTTTGAATTGGTTTAAGGAAAGAAAGAACATTTTACTTAGTTTGGCAGCAAATATTGCAAAAGAACAACTATGGAAGAAGTATTCAATTTAAACAATATATTTACGCTATTTATGCTTGTCCTCTTACAAGCAGTACTAGGCTTTGACAACCTATTGTATATCTCACTTGAGTCGAAGAATGCACCTGAAGACCGACGAAGTTATGTCCGGAAGATCGGAATTGGCCTAGCAATCGTCTTGAGAATTGTTTTACTTTTTGTTCTCATTAGCGTTATTGATTCTTTTCAAAACAGTCTCTTTAAAATAGATATTGGACATTATATCCATGGTGATTTTAATTTGCATGCCTTAATTGTGCTTCTTGGTGGTGCCTTCATAATGTATACAGCAGTTAAAGAAATTTGGCACATGATGTCATTAGAGGAACTGGAAAATAAAACAGAACGCAAGCCAAAATCTGTCGGCTCAGTCATTGCCATGATCGTTTTGATGAATTTGGTTTTTTCATTTGATTCCATATTGAGTGCAATGGCATTAACCGATGTTTTTTGGGTAATGGCTACAGCCATTATTATTGGTGGTCTCTTAATGATTGTTTTGGCTGATAAAGTATCTGATTTTTTACAAAAGAATAGGATGTATGAAGTGCTTGGACTTTTTGTTCTTTTCTTGGTTGGAATAATGTTGATTTCAGAAGGTGGTCATTTGGCGCATATGGAATTGTTTGGAAGTCCGATCACGCCGATGAGTAAAGCTACTTTTTATTTCATTATTATTATTTTAATCATCATTGACTTGGTACAAGGCCGATATCAAAAGAAACTTTCAAAAATAAAAGAAGAAAACACCGCAAGTAAATAGAAATATATTCTTTGGAATCCATTAAATACTTTCTTGATTTACTCGAACAGCCCTTTCCCGATTATGATAATCGGTTAAGTGAATACAAAAGCTTGTTCTTTGTTGGTGCATTTATAACGCTATTTCTGTATTTATTACAACCATTTGGGCTGACTGAATTTGGAGGCAACTTATTTATTGTTTGCTGTGGATTTGGCTTGGTTACTTTTCTGGTTGGTGTGTTACTGAATTTCATCCTAATAGATCTTTTGAAAATACGAAAAGATGAACCAAGCTGGACGCTAAAACGCTGGATCATATTTGTCATTATTCTTCTCTTGTGTATTGCTATTGCCAACTATCTCTACATAATGCTTTACCTGGGGTTTTTCGAATTCTCCTTCTCTCACTTTCTGGTTATGTGCGCTAATACGCTTCTTGTTGGTATTTTTCCAGTTGTCTTCTCTGGTCTGTTTCATCAAATAAGTTCTTTGCGAAAAAATAAAAACAGTGCATCTGAAATAAATGAGCGCTTGGTTCAAAATAGCAATCCAACTGAACAAATAATTTTGTCTTCAGCAAATGAAAAACAAAAACTAACTTTTCAAAACGATGAAATTTTATATCTCGAAGCCATGCAGAATTATACTGCTATAATTTTTATTAGAGATGATAAGCTTCAAAAAGAAATGATTCGAAATACCTTTTCTGCGATAGAAAAACAGCTTTTTGATACGTCCATAATCCGTTGCCACAGGTCTTATTTTATCAATTTAAATCAAATTGATAAGATTGAAGGAAATGCTCAATGCTTGAACATCTTTTTGAAAGAACAGGATGACTTGACAGTTCCGGTTTCTAAGAAATATATGAAAGCATTCAGTTCAAAAATTAAATAAGGCCAATCATTCATCCCAGATTGCCTTTTTTCGTCCCAACCTAAGTCTTTTTCGTCCCAACCTACTCGTATTCAGCACATTAAAATTCATTCAAAAAGTTTTCTAGTTAACTTTAAAATAAAAAAACATGGAAACTTTATCAAAAGGATTATTGGGAATTCATATTTTCAGCGGCTTCTTGAGCTTGGTAATATTCTGGATTCCTATGTTCACTAAAAAAGGAGGTAAGAATCATCGCAAACTTGGACAAATCTATGTTAAGTTGATGTGGGTTGTCGTTATTACCTCGTTTCTGCTCAGTGTTAAAAACCTTTACATTGGCCGAACAAATGTCGGTTTGTTCCTAGGCTTTATTGCCTTTCTCACAGCAAACCCTCTTTGGTACGGAATAGCTGTTTTAAAAAACAAGAAAAAATTATCCCCTTCTTACAAAAGAAATCATTTCCTATTTCAAGTCTTGGTTTTTGTATTAGGAGTAAGTCTCCTTACGTATGGGATTTACTTGGGTGGAAGTGGGTCTGCTTCTTTGTTTTTGATCTTTGGAATTCTTGGATTCACCAACATTGTACCCATAGTTAATGAATTAAGAAACCCGCAAGAAACTACGAACTGGTTCAAGGACCATTATGTCGGAATGATATCAAGTGCCATTGCTGCTTACACTGCTTTTTTTGTATTTGGTGCTAGTAAGTTTTTAGGGGAATTATTGAGCGGAAATTGGCAAGTCGTACCATGGGTTGCCCCGACCGTTGTTGGCACCTTCATTCTTCTTTACATGAGAAAATATTATGAAAAACGAGATTGGAAAGCTTAAATTTGAATTCCAGTCTTCGAAAATTATATGGTTTGAAACTTTTTTAATTCCTTTTCGATGGATATCCAAAAGAAGCTATTCCAATTTGCGCGGAATAGCTTCTTTTAATTCTTGATATATGCGTTCTTTGTATAAATCATCAAATAAATAATTGCTGTACGGTATACTTACTTGGTGAAAATTTTGATTACTTTGTCAGAATACAAGACCATTTACATCAATGAAATACATTCAAACCTTCCTACTAATATTATTTGTGAGCCTTTCTGCATCTGCTCAACCTCCAGCTCCCTTTTCCTTTTTCAGAGGAAAAGTAATTGATAAATTCTCAAAAAAACCCATACCTGATCTGATCGTTTCCATTCAAGGAGCAAAAAACTTTACGACAGAAACCAATGCTGATGGTATCTTTAAATTAAAAATTCCAAACATCCCGTCCACTTTGGTCATTGAGGCAATGGACTATGCAAAATTCTCTTTGGAGATTACAAAACCTATGGCACCTGGGGAAATCATGGATATCGAATTGTTCTCCAAACTCAAAGTATCAATCCCAAAAATAGAAGATGGAATGATTCAACCTGCACTTTTCGGAAAATGGAAAACCGTTTGGTTAAAAGGTCCTGGGCAAAAAATTAAAACAAAGAAAAATGCTCAGTTAAGAGGAATGGGAATGGTAGTAAAAACAATCGAAAACAATGGCAATCAAAGTAAAGGGATGATTGGTTTACACAATGGATGTAATAAAAGCTTCGCAACTTATATGCGAATTTTAAATGAGAAGGAGATTGGTTTTATTAAAGGATTGAACATGGAATTTCCTCCATCAGTTTGTGAACAGATTGAAAGTGAAGTTTCTTTTTTTAAAACATTTGAAAATTCGTTAAACGAAAAATGTACCTACAAAATCAATGGTTCTACTACTAAGTTAAAAATAACAAGCGGTCTTTATTCCATGCTTCTACTGAAAGACAACAGCACTTTATAAGCTTAGAAATAAATAAAACTTCAACCTCAAATTCCAATAATATGGATTTTAAACTTTCTCTCGAACAAGCAAAAGAATCGCTAAATCAAAGCCCTAAGGAGTTTCTTAAACTTATGGAAACTGGCTCCATGGAAGTAGAACTATATAAACCGCACCAAATAGATAAGCAACTTCCACACAATCGAGATGAAATTTACATAATTGCTCAGGGATCCGGCGTATTTGAAATAAACGCCGAAAAAACCAATTTCCAAAAAGGAGACTTGCTTTTCGTTCCATCAGGAGCTGAACATCGATTCTTAAACTTTACCGATGATTTTTATACCTGGGTTATTTTTTATGGTCCGATCAGTGGTGAGCAAGGTGAGTTAAAAAATTATCTGATCAAGGAAGAAACGGGATCTAGTGTCTCTGATAATTTAGATTACAAATAGTCTTTTTGACACATAGTAAGATGCAATTGAGATTCTTCACAAATCGATTCAAAGTTTTTAGTAATATTTTCTTCCAATGTTAACTTTAGATTAAATAGTTCTTTCAAATCGAGAAAATCCATTCATTTCTAAATAATCTAAGATCATTTTCCTTTATTTGCATTGACTCAGATCTAATATAAACCGTAACATTTTGAGTTTGCAAGTTTTTAAACATACAGAACCAATGAAAACGAGAAAATGGACCTGTCATTAGTATTCATGTGGGTAGGTTTCGCTTTAGCATCTTACTCCGTAATGGGAAATGATGTTATCCAAACATTAGGGACATTTTTGAGTTCTAATGAAAAACGCCCTTGGTGGGTTTTATGGATATTTGCAGGCTCTATTCTGACAGCAACTTTGATCTATTCTTGGTACATGTATGACGGAGATGTCTCTTATTTACGATTGATCGGAGATCCACCGGAGTTTTCAATTGACAATCCCAAATACGTCCTGCCCAGTCCTTTTCCTTGGTATTATGTTCTTCCCCCCTTGGTATTGTTATTTATCACCCGTTGGGGAATTCCTATAAGTACTTCTTTTCTAATATTGACCTTTTTCAAACCTAAGGGATTGGAAAGTATGTTGGTTAAGTCAGTAACTGGATACTTCGTTGCTTTTTTAGCAGCAGCAGTCGTATACATTTTAATTACCCGCCTACTTGAAAAAAGGTTTATTGAAAACCCAATCAAACCGAAGGAAGAAAAAGTATGGACCGTTTTGCAATGGTTCTCAACCGGTTTTTTGTGGACACAATGGCTGGCGCAAGATTTTGCTAATATCTATGTATATCTGCCAAGAAGGCTTGATGGCACTTCGTTAATCATTTCTCTGGGAATATTGCTAGCAATGCTTGGGTTTATATTTTACACTAGAGGAGGCGCAATTCAGGAAATTGTAAAAGCAAAAACAAATACAACAGATATCAGGTCTGCGACCATTGTAGATCTGATTTATGGAATCATTCTGTTTTATTTTAAAGAGATGAATAATGTCCCAATGAGTACAACCTGGGTCTTTATTGGTTTATTAGCCGGACGTGAAATAGCTATTCGCTGGAGACTAGATAACAAATTAGAATGGAGAGAAGTAAAAGGTCTTGTGCTTGATTTGGCGAAAGTGGTATTTGGACTAATTATCAGTATTGCACTTGTTTTCTTCATCCAATTTATAGCTTCTTAAAAAAAGGTTCTAATAAATTCTAATGGAACACTATTATTTAATGGCTTTGGTTTATAAAAAAACAAACCTTTTACAAATAGTTTATCCTGACTCCTTTTTCTTATAAATTGATTCAATTGGAGTTTTTATTAAAATAAATTCTAATAAGATTTTTTGATCTAAGATATTTGAACTAAATTCGTTCAACCTACCAGTCGCAAAATAAATTCGCTTAACAACTTACGGGCTTTTAATAGAAATTTGTTCACAATTGTAATTATCAATTTTTGTGTGAACACAAAGATTTTTTGACCTTTTTCGCTATGGGGAAGCTATTGTTATATACTTCCCCATTTGCTATTTTTCAAAACGCTATTGTGATGTCTGAATCAGATCTTCGCTTTCCAGTTGGAAAGCTTATAATACCAGAATTAGTAGATAATAACTCGTTCAATTCATGGATTGACGTAATATCAGCTTTTCCAGAACAAGTGAAAAAGGAAGTAGAATCTTTGAATGAGGAACAATTGCATTGGCGGTACCGGCCAGGAGGTTGGAATATTTTGCAAGTGGTCCATCATTGTGCCGATAGCCATATGAATAGTTTTATCAGATTTAAATTGACCCTCACCGAAGAGCGGCCGACCATTAAACCTTACTTTGAAGATCGATGGGCCGCATTACCGGACACAACGCAAGCGCCTATTTCACAAAGCATTGCCATTCTTGAAGGTCTTCATGCTAGATGGGTAATTTTATTAAAAGACCTATCTAATGCTCAAAAGGAATTAGAGTTTTTACACCCAGAATATGAGAAGCCTTTTAAACTAGGTCAGTTTACCGCAGTTTATGATTGGCATTGCAGACATCATTTGGCCCATATTATTCAAGCTAAGATTGCTAAAGGGAGTTACAACTCATAAAACAAGTATTTCGGAAATGCAAATAATAGAAAGATACCTGCGAATTCTAATCTCGGACTTACATGACCAGTATTTCTATCTAAGTTTGAATTGAATTAAAATACAATAGTCATGGTAAAATACTTCTTTAGTACATTAATAGCACTCAATTTCTTGTTCTTATCAGCTTGCTTAAATAAGATCATTACGCAAAAAGATATTTGCAGCGCAACCTATTCTGGTATCACAAGTCATTCTCAATTTCTAGATGGAGAGGCTTTTCATTTTAAAAACACAGATGACCCAAATACAAATATTCTGATATCATATGAGTCCATAGATGTTGAGAAATCAAGATTTCAACCGAAAGATATGGTGAAAATTATCGGAAACTTTGATACCTTAGCAGTACATAATGACGCATTATTTATTCAAGTTAGAAATGCTCGAATAAGAAAGTAATCCTACCTTAATTTTTCCATTTTTTTACAAGACAACACATAGGGCACAGGTCTAAAGCCTACTTTTTCAAATAAAATTTATTTGTAATTGGTGACAACTGAACAAATACTACGTCACAATTAAGAATTTTTTAACGTTTTTTTCATTAAACAAAACTACTATTTCTTATGGATTTTGACATTATGAGTTCTATTCAAGGCATGACAGATGCTTTAGTAGCATGGGCACCACAAGTAATTGCAGCAATTCTTGTATTAATCATTGGATTTTGGATCGTTGGTTGGATTACCAAGATGGTTGGAAAATCAATGGACAAGGCTGGATTAGACCAAGACCTTCAACCATTTTTGAAATCATTAATCAGCGTACTATTAAAAGTATTGGTTGTAATTACAGCAGCAGGAGTTGTTGGAGTTGAAGTTACAGCATTTGCAGCATTGCTTGCAGGCGCAGGTTTGGCTATTGGTATGGCACTACAAGGTACACTAGGTCATTTTGCAGCTGGTGTTATGGTTCTTATTTTCAAACCTTACCGAGTTAAAGATTTGGTTGACATTCAAGGTCAATTAGGTCATGTAGATGAAATTCAAGTATTCAATACTATCATCACAACATTAGACAACAAAAAGGTTATTATTCCAAATGGTGTTGCTACAAGCGGTATCATGACTAACCTTTCTTCATACGACAAATTAAGAGTTGATTTGAACGTGGCAATGCCATACGAAGAAGATTTTGATAAAGTTCAAGGAATTATTTTGGGAGCTTTGGATAAAGTAGCTAATAAATTGCCAGATGCACCTACTGTAGAAATTGAAAAATTTGATGAGCATAATGTGTTGCTTGCAGTTCGTCCATATGCTACTCCTGGAAACTATTGGGATGTTTATTTCCAGTCTTACAGAGAAATCAAAAAAGCGTTCGGTGCTGCAGGAATTGATGTTGCTTACCCAGTAAGAAAAATCAAAAACATATAAATTTCCCTTATCAAACGAAAAAGTTTGATAGCATAAAATATTGTATTTAAGAATTGTTTAAAGGTTGTTCAAATTGAGCAACCTTTTTTTTATTTTTATAAAAAAACTAGATGGCTTATAAGCAATTGAAATTGTGGTTTGACAAAGAACTATGCGCATTGCTTTCTGAGAAAATTACAAGCGTTTACAAACCGTTCAATAGCAATGCATTTAGAAAATCCATTCTTGCTGACTTACAAAACCTTGAACTAAAAGATCGAGTTGAAAAATTTGCTGATGGCTTACATCAACATCTTCCCTCACCTTATAAAAAAAACATTTCTATTCTTCTAAAAATTCTTGGTCCGGAAAACCAAGAAGAAACTGGCATGTTTAAGAAATACTTTTGGGTTATGCCGATCGCTAAATACGTGGAAAAATATGGCTTGGATCATTTCAATTTATCTTTGGATGCCATAGAAGAAATCACCAAAAGAAATACAGGAGAATATGCGGTAAGGCCTTTTATCGAAAAAGATCCAAATGAATCATTGATCAGATTCGCCCAGTGGTCAAAGGATGAAAACAAACACTTAAGAAGATTGTCCTCGGAAGGAATTCGTTCAAAACTTCCTTGGGCAAAAAAGCTTTCTATTTTCATTGCGGACCCAACTCCAGTGATAAATATTTTAGAAAATTTAAAAGAAGATCCGTCCAAATATGTTCAAAAATCAGTTGCAAATAATTTGAATGATTTATTAAAAGACAACTATACTTTTACCATCAAAATCATTCAGGGATGGAGTAAAAATGCGGGGAAAAATAGACAATGGATTATAAAGCATGCACTGAGAAATCAAATAAAAGCAGGAAATCAAGAAGCAATCGAAATCCTGACTTCCTTCAAAGAAGATTAGCACTTGTACAAACATTTTTACAATATCATATTCAGGATATTTTCGTTAAAAAAAATGTTCCAAAGGTTTAATCCTATAGTTCCGTTTTATTTCAAGAACTTCTTTCATAAAAAAGCGTTATTGAAAATAGTAACCAAATCCAAAACTATGCAAGACAGTTATCTCGATTCTGTAAAAAAGCAATTCAAATATTACAAACAACTAGGAGACAAAACCTTTGACCAATTAACGGAGCAGCAACTATTTTGGCAACCAAATGAAGCCAGTAATAGCATCGCAATTATTGCCAAACATCTTTGGGGCAATATGCTATCGCGATGGACTGATTTTCGAACCTCCGACGGCGAAAAAACTTGGAGAAACAGAGATCAAGAATTTGAATTAGACTTTCAAACGAAGAAAGAATTGATCCAACGATGGGAAGAAGGTTGGGAAAGATTATTCTCTGCCATAGATCCATTGAAAAAGGAAGATTTGGAATCCATAGTATACATCAGGAATATGGGCCATACAATCCCTGAAGCCATCAACCGACAATTGGCTCATTATGCCTATCATGTCGGGCAAATTGTCTATGTAGGAAGGATGGCTACAAACGATAAATGGACAAGTTTGTCCATACCAAAAGGAAAGTCCAAAACTTACAATGAAGAAAAATTTAAGCAACCAAAAAGAAAAGCACACTTCACGGATGAGTTTCTTTCTCATAATAAATCCGAATAAAAATAAAAATCTGGAATCCACAAAATTGCAAGATGTTGTAAGCGTCTTGAAAAACTTAATCAAAGTTACCTAAAACCAAACTGATTTTTCTTACTCAACATATCACCCAATCGGGTGATAACATTCTCCTATTTTTAGTATAAATTTGGTTTAAGAATTTATATGCATTGGATTGCTAAATCCGTTGTAACAAATTCTTAGTAAACCTGAAAAACCAATACTATGCTGAGAACGACAATCCTTCTACTGCTCGCTTTGTGCGTAAATACTACAATGGCGCAAATTCAAAAAATTGCTGATAAGGTTTTAAACAATGAATTAAGCAATACCTTTTCAGAAACTGAGCTAGAAGAATTACAGGAATTCAATAAATTAATTACCTATCTACGAGATTTTGAAGACCAGGAACATCGGCTAAATGGAAAGGCTTTTTTTGGTATTGGTGGCAATGAAACGGATATTTCAAATCTATTCAAAATTACCGGTGGTGTTCGTTTGGTCAGTGGTTCTTATCCGTATGAATTGGACTTAAGTGCAAATATTGAGAACATCGTAAAGAATGGGAAGTTCGAAGAGAATGTTTCAGATATTGACATTTCCTTTGATTATCATCCAAGTTCAGGAAATGGACTCTGGTTGGAAAACTTTGCTTTTCTGAAACGATTTAGCAATGCTTATCTCGGAATTGGACAAAGATATGAAGCAGGCGGAGGCGTTATTTTTAATTTTTATTCTAAGAAATTAACTGAAAAGGGACAAGCCATAAAAAAACAATTGGATCGAAAACCAATTTACAAAGTTGGTGAAGAAAATACATTAATAAAATGCTATCAAGATATTTGTACAAAAATTGAAAACCCTCAAAAGCTATCAGATTCTGAAGTAAATGAAATTTCGAAATTGCAGAGGAATTACACCAACGCTACTATAAAAAATTTCTCAAAACTTCGATTGGGTCTATTGGTCGGAATTTATTATGAAAGTGAAATGGCCAATGCAGAAAACAATCTATTTTTCAATGGTGAAGAACAATTTTTATCAGAGCCTTTTGATGCCACAAATATTTTAAGATTAGAAGTAAGACCAACCTTCAAATTCAGACCAGATGATATCTTTACTTTTAAAGTATATCCCTATTTCAAATTTCCTGCAAATTTTAAGAATGATGTCGTTTTAGGCCCCGATGGATTGAAGGATGAAAGAACAGATTTATTTATGGATCTCCAATCATCTGTAGGCATTAACGTTACAAAAAGTATTTCTTTAAGTCTCAGATATAGATATTTTTATGACAGTGCCCCTAAACGTAAATATTTGACTGAAGACAATGGAAATATTACCCTTTTAGTGGGTCAAAAACGACACAGTAATTTTACGATGACATTCAATTATGGCTTTTAAAATAAAAAAGCATTTTTGAGGTAACAGAACAACACTGCTTCTCGTTTTGTACTTAAGTGTCTTCTAATAAGTAGAAAATCCGTGTATTTAAGTATACTACATGAATAAGTTTTATAATTTTGAATTTATATTGTCCCGAATTCAAAGAAGGAATTCCTTCACCCAAAGTTTGAACTAGTTATCAATTGATGAAATTTTTTAATATCTCCCTCTTGCTCTTTTTTCTTCTGTACGCAAACACTATGTTTGCTCAGCATACCACTTTCTCCAGGCAAGATACTTTACGTGGTTCTATCACACCAGAACGAGAATGGTGGGATCTAATGCATTATGATTTAAATATCAATGTAGACATTCCGAATCAATCTCTAGAAGGATTCAATTCTATAAAATACAAAGTCATTAAACCTCATAATCTTCTTCAAATTGATTTACAGGAGCCTATGAAAATAACAAAGGTACTTTCTGGAAAATCTAAGTTGGACTTTGAACAAGAAGGAAATGCCTACTTTATTCATCTTAAAAAGAAACAGCAAATTGGGGAGGAAAATCAACTAGAAGTATACTTTAAAGGAAACCCTAAAGTTGCGTTCAGACCTCCGTGGGATGCTACGATTACTTGGTCTAAAGATAAGAATGGGAAACCATTTGTTGCAACGAGTTGTCAAGGCGACGGTGCAAGTATGTGGTGGCCTTGTAAAGACCATATGTATGACGAACCTGAGCAAGGAATGGATATCAAAATTAGAGTTCCTGAAAACCTGATGGATGTATCTAACGGTCGCTTAGTCAAAGTTACCAAACAAAAAAACAAAACCAAGACCTATCATTGGTCTGTAAAAAATCCAATAAACAATTACGGAGTCAACATCAACATTGGCGATTATGTTCATTTTGGAGAAAAGTACAAAGGTGAAAATGGTACTTTAGATTGTGACTATTATGTATTAAAGGATAATTTAGAAGCTGCAAAAAAACAATTCAAACAAGTTCCCTTGATGCTCGAAGCCTTCGAACATTGGTTCGGCCCCTACCCTTTTTATGAAGATTCTTATAAACTAGTCGAAACACCATATCTCGGGATGGAGCACCAAAGTTCAGTAACTTATGGCAACCAGTTTAGAAATGGATATCTAGGTCGTGATTTAAGTAAAACAGGTTGGGGCTTAAAATTCGACTTTATCATAATCCATGAATCCGGTCATGAATGGTTTGCCAACAACATCACTAATAAAGATATCGCAGATATGTGGATCCATGAATCATTCACCGCTTATTCTGAAAACCTATATCTTGATTTTCACTTTGGAAAAGATGCCGCTTCTGAATATGTCTTAGGCACGAGATCCATGATTAAGAACGAATCTCCAATCATTGGAACATATGGTGTAAACCGCCCCGGATCCGGCACTGACATGTATTACAAAGGAGCAAATATGTTGCATACGCTCAGACAACTGGTGAATGATGATGAAAAATGGAGAACTATTTTGAGAGGACTGAATAAAACTTTCTATCACCAAACGGTCGATAGCAAACAGATAGAAGATTATATATCTAAACAAGCGGCAATCAATTTACAACCATTCTTTGATCAATACTTACGCGATATCAGAGTCCCCATTCTGGAATACTACGTTTTAGACGGCGTACTCAATTACCGCTGGACCAATTGCAATTCAAGTTTTGATATGAAATGTAAAGTTATAATTGATGGTAAAGAAAAATGGATCACACCTAGTACAAGTTGGAACGTTACTAAAAACATTAGCAGCGATGCAAAAATCCAAGTTGATCCTAATTTTTACGTTGCCTCACATATCTTAACAAATAAATAAGGTTTCCAACCAATATATTAAAAGATTCCTAATTAAGATTTTGATAAGACTCTTTCGGGTTTGTTGTCTGTATATTTATTATACATTCGAAAACAAAACTCTTTAGTTATGACGATCAAATCAAAAAAAACAGGTAAACCCCAATTCAACGTTTTAATCGCAGTATTCATGATTGCACTTTTCGTCACATCGTGTGGACCAAAAAGATACCTTGCTGGTGACTTTGAGCAAACTACCGTGGACCACAAACGTGTAGCTGTACTGCCTTTCAAGATTGTTTTCACCGGTCGACTTCCAAAAGATCTTTCTGAACAAGATCTGGAAAAAATCAAACTAAATGAAAGTGAAACGTT
>CALIAG010000011.1 GCA_938041325.1 uncultured Saprospiraceae bacterium
AAGACTTTTTCTTTATTATGAATAATTACATTTAGCTTTTGGCAAGCTATTAGCGGTTTTAATAATATGCTAAATGATTTGATGCACTCCGTAACAACGAAACGACTTTCCTTAATCGCTCTTAGCTTGGAGCAACTTGAAAGCCAATTGATCGATCCTCAAAAATTAGAGGTTGAATTGGGCTTGAGTGATAACATTACTTCCAATAAAAATAGCAATTCCGAATTGCTTGATGCCCTTCCTTCTTGGATCGATAGAGTCAAAAAAAATCCCAATGATTTTGAATGGTACACCAATTGGATGATTGTTGATAGGTCTGAAAAGAAAGCCGTTGGGGGAATCAATATTACCCGTATGGGTGAAAATCAAGAACAACTTCTAATTGGATATCATATTAAACAAGATTACAGGCGAAAAGGCTATGCTATAGAAGCAGTAAAAGGGATTTGTAATTGGGCTTTTTCAGATTTTAGAATAGAGGTTATTTTGGCAGAAACGGAAAGAAGCAATCTCCCCTCAGAAGCATTATTGTCAAAAAATGGCTTTGAATTTTTCGAAGAAAAAAAAGGCGTAAACATTTGGGTGTTAAAACGACCAGTTTAGAGCACATTTCTTCGCAAAAAAAAGATATTTGCGCTGAACCTATTTTCCTTTTCTTGGTTAAACTACTATGCAAAACCGGCCCAGAGTCATCGTGATTGTTGCTTTTATATTGATGAGCATCGTCAGTACTTTTTACCTTTTTCAACTTAAGTTTACCTTTAGCTTAGATCAGTTTTTTCCGGAAGGCGATGAAGACCTCGCTTACTATTTGGAATTTATTGAAGAATTTGAGACCGACATCAATTTTTTGATGATTGCCGTAAAAAGAGAGGAAGGTGTTTTTGATCAAAAATTTCTGGAAAGTTTCGACGACCTTACCTTAAAATGCCGCTCACTTCCGCATATCAAAAACAGCCAATCGCTGACTCAATTTTCCTATCCTGTAAAAACACCTTTTGGTGTTACCACGATTCCTGCCATCCACATTGACAAACCTTCCAAATACGAAAAAGATAGAAAGCGATTATTGGCAGATTCTCGTTTTGTTGGGAACCTCATTTCGAAGGATGGCAAAGCACTTGTCATCGCTTTGAAGACAGTGGATACAATGGGGCTTGAAGAAAGTCAGGAATTGATTGCGGCCTTATCCCTTTTGACTAAAAAATACGAATTTGAAAACCATTATGTTTTAGGGCCCGCCTATTTTCAAAAGGAAATGGTGGATATGCAAAAGTATGAAGTGGCATTTTCTGCCGTTGTATCAGCTATTCTTGTAAGTCTTGTCATGTTTTGGATATTTCGTCAGCCCTGGGGTATTTTTATATCTCTTATTTCGATCGGAATGGGTTTATTGCTCTTCATGGGTTTGCTGTCTATTACCGGCCGAGAATTGAATGCAATGAGCGCTTTATATCCAGTTCTAATGATAATAGTTGGAACATCAGATGTGATTCATATTACTTCAAAATACATTGACGAGCTTAAAAATGGAAAATCTAAAAAGGATGCGATTTGGATCACCATAAAAGAAATTGGTCTGGCGACTTTATTTACCTCGATCACCACCGCAATTGGTTTTGCAACCTTGCTAACAAGTAAGATCAGTCCAATCAAAGATTTTGGAATGAACGCTGCGGTTGGAGTCATGGTCGCTTACCTCACCGTTATCTTTTTTACGACAGCGATGCTTTCCTTTTTTGATAAAGAACAATTGATAAAGTTGGGAAGAGGTGAAGCGTTTTGGGATAAATTTATGCAATCAACGTATAATTTTACCTTAAACAAATCTAGACAAATAACAGTGGGAGCAGTCATTGCTTTTGTCATCTGTATGATTGGGATTTCAATGATCAACACCAATTATATGCTTCAAAGCAATCTGCCGCGCGGAGAGAAAATAACAGAAGACTTTTTGTTTTTTGAAAAAACGTTTTCAGGTTTTAGACCATTAGAGTTTGCCGTTTATGCGCAGCCACCTTATCAAGCAGATGATTACGAGGTGCTCCAGGAAATTGATAAAGTCGAACAAGAATTAAAAAAGAGTTCCTTTTTAGGTTCCATCAATTCGATAACAACAATTTATAAGAGCATTAATCAAATGAACCAAAGAAATAAGGCAGATGCTTATCGATTACCAAAGGATAAAAAGACTTTCGAAAAAGATAAAAAATTTGCGGCTAAGATGCCAGATGACTTGTCTGCAGTGATGTTGAGTCAAGACAAAAAGAAAGCTCGAATTACCTCACGTATACGAGACGTTGGTGCGGATAGTGTGCAAGAATATATCGGAGGTTTAGAGTCTTGGATTAGTGAAAATACTGACCCTGATATCGTGGAATTTAAGATGACAGGCACCGCATTGATCTTAGATAAAAATGCGCAATACATTCGCCGCAATTTATTGCAAGGACTCGGAGGAGCAATTGTCATCATTAGTTTTTTAATGGGAGCGCTCTTTCGAGATATTCGTATGCTAATCGTTTCACTCGTTCCCAATGTCTTTCCACTTCTTTTGGCCGGGGCTTTGTTGGGTTATCTAGGCATCGAATTGGAGGCAGGTACTGCTATCGTTTTTGCAATTGTATTCGGGATTGCTGTGGATGATACCATCCATTTTTTAAGCAAATTCAAATTGAGTAGAGACAAAGGATTAAGCGTTGAAGATTCTTTGCAAATTACTTTTGTAGAAACGGGTAAAGCAATTTGTTTGACAAGCGTAATTTTATTTTTTGGATTCCTAGTCATGTTGTTTTCAATCCACCCACCCAGTGTCACCATCGGACTTTTAATAAGTCTAACTTTACTAAGTGCTTTATTTAGTGATTTATTATTGATCCCATTATTGATAAGATGGTTGATCAAAGACGATTCGGAATCTCTGTCGACTTTAGCAAGTACTAAAAAACAATCAAAATAAAAAGTGGCGACGGATCAACGTTATGATCCAATCGCCACCTGCTTGCTAAATACCGGATTAGTTCTTTAGAATCTTGAAAACAATAACTTCAAATTATCATTTCCATATTCTTTAAAATTTCTTATTTGGGATGACCTCTCCGTTTTACAGTCGCTTTTACAGACTGCAATTCGGGATAAGTTATTTTCAATATTGTTTGTAGTAAAACCTCCACTTGATCTGTGGTAAGGACTTTGTGCTTTAGCAGGACGACCAGATTTTTAGTAATCAAGTCTACAACTACGTGACGTAATTTTATCATTTTTATGTTTTTGGTTTACGCTTCTTAAAATGTAGTTGTACAGCTATAGGCTTCGTTTCTTTATGATTATGTGTTATTGTTAATTGTTATATAAAACCCCTACCTAAACTGTTTGAAAGGTCTATTATTACTTATGCATTTGTTAAACTATTCAAGCTTTTTGTTAAAAATCGTTAAAACACCCTTTTTGAAGAATAAATCGGACTTTGAGAATGAGTCTTCTCTATGTCTTTTTGGACAAATCATTTTTTTTAAAACAGTTCTGTAAAGAAAATACTTGCATTCCTTGATTTGAAAAATGATCTTTGCAAACGTTTTTGATAACTTTTATAAAAGAATCAAAAATTCAAATTCCGATTCTGAATCGGAACTATCATAAACGGATCCACGTAAACCGCAATCAAAGAAATAAAACCATTAAAAAAATGAGAAGGACATTCCTTAAAGAATTAGGATTAAAAGAAAAGAACAACGGAACAAGTACTGGACTAAAATCCACGAATGCTTCCAAAAAGTTTATTGAATCATATTCTCCTGTAGATGGAAAATATATTGGCAGCGTAAGTATCACTTCTAAAAAGGAATATACTGCTGTAGTCAAAAAATCAAAAGATGCATTTGTAAAATGGCGAAGTGTACCAGCTCCTAAAAGAGGAGAGGTTGTTCGTCAATACGGAGAAGCATTGCGAAAAAACAAAGATGCTTTAGGCCGATTGGTTTCTTATGAAATGGGCAAAAGCTTGCAAGAAGGTTATGGTGAAGTACAAGAGATGATTGACATTTGTGATTTTGCAGTAGGTTTATCCAGACAATTGTATGGTCTGACAATGCATTCCGAACGTCCTGAGCACAGAATGTATGAGCAATGGCATCCACTTGGAATTGTAGGAATCATTTCTGCATTTAATTTCCCTGTTGCAGTGTGGGCGTGGAATTCAATGATCGCCATGGTTTGTGGAGATACTACGATTTGGAAACCATCTGAAAAAACACCTTTATGCGCAGTTGCGTGTCAAAATATTTTTCATAAAGTTTTAAAAGCGAATAAAGTTCCTGAAGGAGTTTGTTGTTTAGTCAATGGAGATTATCAAGTTGGTCAATACATGACTCACGATGCAAACATTCCTTTGGTCTCTGCTACGGGAAGTACGCGAATGGGTAAAATAGTAGGAGCAACTGTTGCGGCTCGTTTGGGAAGAAGCTTATTGGAATTAGGTGGAAACAATGCAATTATTATTACACCAAATGCCAATATGGAAATCGTATTAACGGGAGCTGTGTTTGGTGCAGTTGGTACCGCTGGCCAACGTTGTACAACAACAAGAAGGTTGATTGTCCACGAAAGCAAATATAAAGCAGTAAAAGAAACTTTGGTCAAAGCTTACAAGCAAATCAAAATCGGAAATCCTTTAGATCCTAAAATCCACATGGGGCCTGTGATTGACAAAGATTCTGTAGAGAATTATTTGAACTCAATCAAAGCCGTGAAAGAAGAAGGTGGGAAATTCCTTGTTGAAGGTGGAGTGAAAAAAGGAAAAGGATATGAATCGGGTTGTTATGTCAAACCATGTATCGCTGAAGTGAAAAATAATTTCCATATCGTTCAACACGAAACTTTTGCTCCGATTTTATACTTAATTAAATATAAAACAATCG
>CALIAG010000012.1 GCA_938041325.1 uncultured Saprospiraceae bacterium
TCTTAAAAATCCTGTTCTAACAAAGAAGAATTCAAGCTTTTAATTCCTCTAATCATAGAATTCATTTAATCATAAAAATCATAGTTCAGACAACAAAAAGAATCGAAGCCTCAAAAAAACCGAACAGTCGAAATACACCCGATTTTCGAAAACCGAAAGAACCAAGTCCTCTCGAAAACCAAAAGAATCACGATTTTTGAAAACCAAAAGAATTACGTCTTCACGAAAACCAAAAGAATCACGGTATTCGAAAACCGAAAGAATCACGTCTTATTGAAAACCGAAAGAAACAAGTCCTACCGAAAACCGAAAGAAACACGGTATTCGAAAACCGCCCTCATTAAGTAGCCCAAGTCTTCCCACCAGCCTCTTCCAAAGAAATACATCCCAGGTAATCACCCGGCACTGCACTATATTGCAAAGTCTGCGTCGCTCCAATCTCAGATCTGAAAAAACCAATACAAGTCAGTTCTTTCATAGCTGTGAAAAACGGAGGAAGATTTCCACCTTTTTTCAACTCTTCCATAGCTTCTGCTTCTATTCCAGTCAATACTTTGTCCTGCTCTTCTGGACTTAATGCCGTAAAGGATTTGCCATGTTCTTTTTTGACATCCGCCATGAAGCCGTCAAGAGCAGCTTTCATTGCTTTTTGAACATCTGGCTCATAATTGTCTTTAAATGTTCCATCAATAAATTGATGTACATTCGCAGCTTTTGCACCTGGCGTATCTGTCTCAGGAATAATTCTATCAGCTATATCAGCGATGGTGTTGATTTGATCATTATTGAAAAAAGAAGGTTTCCAATCTCCTGTAGCGGTAACTCCACCACTGGCTCCTCCTCCTGAAGGATCTGTTTTACAGCCGCTCATCACTGCTGTTATTGTACTTGCGGATACGGCAACACCCATTAAGAAGGCGGTCTTTTTTATTGCGTCTC
Source organism: uncultured Saprospiraceae bacterium (assembly GCA_938041325.1). Classification (GTDB taxonomy): domain Bacteria; phylum Bacteroidota; class Bacteroidia; order Chitinophagales; family Saprospiraceae; genus CALIAG01. The sequence goes on from CALIAG010000012.1 coordinate 940, forward strand.
TACGATCCATAATTGTATTTTTAAACCGGTTTAAAAACCAGTAATTTTTAATTTGATTATTATAAATTCATTTTTTTCAATTCTTGCACAGCATAGTTTGCTGCTCGAGCAGTCAAAGCCATGTAAGTCAAAGAAGGGTTTTGACAAGCGGCAGATGTCATAGCTGCACCATCCGTGACGAAGACATTTTTACAGGCATGAACTTGATTGTACCCATTCAGAACAGATGTTTTAGGATCTCGACCCATTCGTGCTGTACCCATTTCGTGGATACCTTGTCCTGGTGCAGAACCTTGAGTAGCTGGACGAACATTTTTCAAACCTGCAGCTTCCAATGTTTCAACTGCTTGTTGAACCATATCTTCCCGCATTTTTAATTCATTCTCTTTCCATTCTGCATCGAAGGTCAAAGTAGGTTGTCCGTACATATCTCTTACGTCTTCATTCAAGGTAACATGGTTTTCATGATAAGGAAGGCATTCACCAAATCCAGTCATTCCAAATCTCCATGGTCCTGGCTCAATCATATCGTCTTTGAATTTAGCACCGAAGCCCAATTCTTTTACAGATCTTGCCCAGTTCGTTCTACTTGCTCCACCTTGATAACCATATCCTCTCACAAAATCTTTTTGTTTAGTCGCTGCATTCAAATTTCTGAAGCGTGGGATATAGATACCGTTGGCTCTTCTTCCTGAGTAGTAACGATCGCCAAATCCATCGTAAGTTCCAGATGCACCAACTCTAAAGTGGTGATCCATTAAATTGTGTCCTAATTCTCCACTATCATTTCCAAGACCATTAGGAAAACGATCTGATTTAGAATTCATTAATATAAATGTAGAACCAAGAGCAGAGGCATTACAGAAAATTATTTTTGCGTAATATTCAGTTGTTTCTTTTGTCTCACCATCTATGATGCGTACGCCAGTTGCTTTTTTGGTTTCTGGATCGTAAATAATTGAATTCACTACAGAGTGTGGTCTCAAGGTTAAATTTCCTGTTTTTGCAGCAGCAGGTAGGGTAGAAGAATTACTGCTGAAGTAACCTCCGTATGGGCAACCGCGCATACAAAGATTTCTATACTGACATTTACCACGGCCATTGTGCGCTACGGTGAGATTGGCATTCCGTCCGATGGTCATCATTCTATCCGAATAGTTTTTAGCAATCCGTTCTTTTATGTGTGATTCCAAACAGTTGAATTCCATTGGAGGTAAAAACTTGCCATCTGGTAATTGAGGCAGTCCTTCTTTGCTTCCGCTGATCCCCGCAAAAGATTCTACATGATCGTACCAAGGTGCAAGGTCCTTATACCTGATCGGCCAATCAACACCAAAACCATCTTTGGCATTGGCTTCGAAGTCCATTTCGCTCAAGCGATAAGATTGTCGGCCCCACATTATGGAACGTCCACCTACGTGATATCCACGCATCCAATCAAACCTTTTTACTTCAGAGTAGGGATGTTCTTTGTCATTAACCCACCAGTGCTTGGTACTTTGACGAATGGTATAACCCGTTCTTTTTTGCTTTTCGTAATTTTTTTCTTCTTCTAAAGAAACGCGATCGTTATTGGGGAAATCCCAAGGGTTCATAGTCGCTGTTGGGTAATCTGCAACATGCTTTACGTCACGTCCTCTTTCTAGAACTATCGTTTTAAGTCCTTTTTCACAGAGTTCTTTGGCAGCCCAGCCGCCACTAATGCCTGATCCAATTACAATGGCATCAAACGTTCTTTCTTCTTTACCTTTTGAGTTGAAAAACATAAGTGAATATTATTTTTGATGAAAACTTTCTCCAATAAATTTTAATGCATCTATAATTCCTGATCTCCAATATCCCCAGGAATGCCCTCCGTCTCTCATTCTGAATTCATGAGCGACTTCCATATCCATTAATAAAATATGAAATAAAGCATTGCCTTCGTATAAGAAATCAGAATCGCCGCAATCAAAATAATAGCGGACTTTTTCTAATTCTTCTTTGCTTTTTTGTTTTACAATATAAAATGGATTATTGGCTTTCCAATGATCCGTAATTCTTGATTGACCTTCTAGTCCTTTTCCATACATCAGTCCTTCAACATTGTTCCATCTTTCTTGCTCATAGGATTTTACTTTTTCCTCGGTAAAAATTGCAGCACTCAAAGGAGCACTTGCGCAAAATAAATCAGGATGTTTTAATGCATAAAGCAACGAGCCATATCCTCCCATGGACAAACCAGCAATTCCTCTATATCTTTTTTCTGATCGGATGCGGTATTTTGATTCAATATGAGGAATAAATTCTTTGATAAAAATATCTTCATATGGATCTTTTCCCTCATGATCGTTTACATACCAAGTTACCCTAGCATCTGGCATTACGATTACCATTGATGGAATCTCACCAGCTAAAATAGCCTGATCTGCTTTTATATCAATTTCACCAAATTGAACCCATGCATCTTCTTTGTCCGTGTAACCATGCAAAAGGTAAACAACAGGATAGCTTCTACTTGAATGATCATAATTGGGGGGCAAATAAACAGAATAATTCAGATCCGATCCAACACTCGTTTTCATGCTTAGACCTTCTAAAACTTTTCCAGGCATGGTTTGAGATACACCGGAATTTACTAACAAAAATAATAGGTATAACACCATATTATTTCTTGAAAAAAGAAATTCCATTGATAAAAATTTACGATAGATGTGAAATGCGGTTAAAAGATAGAAAATATAATTTATTTAAACCGGGGTTTAATGATTTTTTACCCGAAAATATTACAAATGGTTAAGATAATGCCATAAAGGAGAATGGGGCAGTTCTTATTTTTTTTTGAAATTAATATTTTCACCATTTTATCCAACATAAAGGAAAGTTGCTATATGTAACTAAAACGATTTCTTACCGTTAGAATATATGGTAAAGAAATGCAATAAGATAAACGAGCTAAATGCTTAACTTTCAAGAGTCTATAAACGATTTTTTTTAGTCAAAAATGTTTCCAAGTAAGGTTTTTTATGTAGCTTTGACTTGAAACACTATATGGAATACATATCTAATGAACAAAAATTTACACTCCCGCTTTAACAAAGCCTCTCAAGTGTTGTCTGCGGTTAACAACCGGATGCGCTTGCAAATTCTGGACCTCATACAAAGTAACCAAATCATAAATGCAACTCAGATTGCTACTGACATGTCGTTGGAATATGAAGAGGTGAAAAAGCATATGCTTATTTTAATGCGAGCCGGTATCATCTCTATAAATAGAGAAGACACACATTCTTTTTACGAGATAAATAGTGAGAAGATGTTTAAGCTCAAAGCTATAGTGAGTGAACTTGCTTCACCAGTATATAAACATGGACAAAGGGTTGGATAAACAAGATGCTCTTGATACTTGCGCCTTTTTTAGGTAAGCGCTACTATATGTCTAATCCAAATTCTTTTAATTCTTTAATCTTTATCGTTATTGTCAGAAGTGATGGACACGAAATAATTGTCTAAATCTCTGATCGAAAATTCTCTTCGTCCGGAATTGGTATTTAGATGAGGCTCTTCCTCTATTTTTGCTTTCAGGTGTTTCGCATTCTCCCAAACCAAGTCCAAGTCGTCAACTACAAAATATAAAATCAAACCATTCCCAGCTTGTATTTTGGAATCGGATAGGGTAGGGTGACCATGCAATTCCCATTTGTGCAAAGACAAAATTTGTTCGTTGTCTTCATTGGTCAAAATTTCAAAAGCATTTCCTCCATGCCCACTTTTACAGTTCAATAGTCTTTGATACCACTCCGAACTTTTTTCAACTTCTTCGACTGCGATTATGACTTCTGTTTTTATCATAATCTATCCTTTTGCAATTCTTTCAACTTCGTTCCAAACTCTAAAAACATTTTTGTAACAGATCTTCTCGATATCTTCATCTGAGTATCCCTTTTTCAACAATTCATAAATCAAGTTGGGATATTGAGAGACATCCTTCAAACCAGTTGGCAATGAATCTCCAACACCATCAAAATCAGAACCAAAACCTACATGGTTGACACCTACTAGTTTTACAACATGATCGATATGGTTGGCCACTGTTTTTACATCAGCAAAAAGACTTGGATTGTTTTTTTCAAATTCTTCAATGATGGGTTTGGCTAGAGAATCCCTGCCACTTAACCCTTTCTCATCTAAAATTGCGAAAAGCTTTTCTCTGTTTGCATCATTTTGATCTCTGACTTCTTGATCAATAAAGGTAGAACCAAAATTAATTTGAATGACACCATCATTTTTTGCCAATTCCACGATCATATCATCAGACATATTTCTGATAAATTTTGGCAGAAATTTTCTGCAAGAAGAATGAGAGGCAATTACAGGAGCTTTGGTAATCCGCATAACTTGATAAAATGCACTATCAGAAATGTGAGAAACATCCACCATGATTCCAACATCATTCATTCTGTTTACGACATCAATTCCAAATGGGCTTAAGCCCTTCCAAGTTGCTGTTGTATCATAAGATGAATCACAAATTTGATTGTCTTTAGAATGGGTTAGGGTAATGTATCGAATTCCTCTTCTATGAAAATAATCTACATTATTAATATCATCTTCAATTGGAGCGCCATTTTCCATTCCCATTGGTAAGGCAATTTTCCCGTCTTTGAAAGCCTGTTCAACATCAGAAGGTTTGGTTGCAATTACAAAATTTTTAGGATGAGCATTGGCAATATTACTAACCATGTCAATCAAGGAATCTGCAAATACTTTGGCTCCTCCTGTTATTTGATAACGTGCAGGAATATAAATGGACATAAAAGGTGCGTCCAATCCTCCTTTTTTCGCTCGGACAAAATCGAAGTCTCCTTCGTCTGATTGGATAGGTATTCCTAAAAATTCTTTTTCCAGTCTAAAGTTTTTAACACCAATTCGATAGGGTAAATCTACATGCCCATCAGTTATTATGAATTTGTGGGCAAGTTGATTTGCTTTTTCTTTCAGCGCTTCATCGTTCGTTTGACTTGCTTGGTTAGAATCGGTTTTGCATCCTAATGTAAAAAGGAATAAAAACATACCCCAAAACGGAATTGTGGATTTAAGAGACATTTGTTGTTATTTTAGCAGTTGTATGCCTAGTTCTATGGTGGGGCTTATTCTGGCAATTAATAAAGTGGGAAGATAAGGAATGGTAAGTAGAACGGGCTTAAAAGTGTTGTGAATTGGGATAAATTAGAAGTGAAATGATTTTTTTGAAAAAAAATATTAAATCATTGAACGAATTGGATTCTCAAGCATACAATGAGTTAGAAATAGTGCCTAAGTGTTAATATTTCTTTTATTATTTTAAGAAAATAGCCAAGCACATAAAAAAGTAACTTTAAGGTGATGAAAAATTTGGTCTGGTATTTCTTTCTTTTTCCGTTCTTTTTAATCGCTCAACCCGAGCAAGCAAAAATTATTGCACCCATTGCCCAGGTTCAAATGGATAATGAATATTATTCGCAACAAAGTAAGGTATGGGAACAAGTAGTCAAAGAAGATCCGTCAAACGCACAGGCTTGGTTCAATTATTATAAAGCTGCTAGGTATTCTTTGTTGACCAAAAAAAGTAGAGTGGAAGGGCAAACTTTCGCTTCTTTAGAGCCTTTGATTGCAGAGATGAAAAAGGCTATTCCCAACACCTTTGAATTTCACTACGCAGCTTATGAAAACAGCAATCAAAGTGAAGACAAATACCATCATCTAGAAAAAGCTTATCGCCTAGATACAGGAAGGTATGAAACTTACGAGAGCTTTGTTACTTATCACGAAATTCATGGAAACCCGCAAAACAAAAAAATATTTTGCAAAAAAATATATGATGCAGGAGTCTATAATAATGACATCTATTCCTGGAATTATAATGTATTAATCGCTTTGGAGAAAAATGCTTTGTTGATGTCCATGGCAGATATAGATTCTTATCCAGCTTGGGTTTTACAAAAGATAAAAGGAGTTCGTTCTGATGTGAAAGTTGTGAACTTGTTTACTTTACAAAAACACAAATACAGAGAAAAAATATTTCAGGAAATAGAGATTCCTCCTTATCCTAATAATAGTGATTCTGCAAGCATAGTCGATATTGCCAAGCATTTAACTAAACATTCTAAAAGGCCATTGTATTTTGGCGCTGCTTTATATAAAAATGTAAAAGAAGAACTGGCCAAAAACTTGTTTTTGACTGGCTTATCATATAAGTATTCCAAAAACGATTTTGATAATGTCGCTGATCTTCGAAACAGTTTTGAAAATAAATGGATGACGGATTATTTGAATTTGAGCTTTAATAGTGGAATGAGCCAATCTGTTGTTGAAAAACTGAATTTGTATTACATACAGGCTTTTTTGATTTTGCACGATCACTATCTCATAAGTGGAGAGAAAAGCAAGGCTAAGGAGTTGGAAATACTTTCTAAAAAAATAGCGACTTCTGCAGGTTATGCAGCTAAAATCAATCAGCGATTTGAAGATACAGAAGAGGAAGAAGAAGTCCCCGTCAAAGCAACTTTAGAGTTGAAAGGCTTCGAAAGAAGTATTAAAAAGATCAAAGGAAATACTTTTGCCGCGAATACAGAAGTTACTAATGGACAATATGAAACTTTTATGATTTCGCTTTTGAAAGAGAAAAAATACAAAGAACTGGAAGCTTTTAAAAGTGCAAAGACGGATTGGAATGAGGAATACAAATATTACTTTTCTAAGAAACATGATGCTCCTATGCTGGTCGCAAATCATGGCTTTGAAAATATGAAGGATTCTCAAGCGATCGCTGAATTATTTCCCAATGCACATCCGGATAAAGAAAATGCACCGGTGCAAAATATTACTCATGAAGCGGCTGTGGCTTATTGCGATTGGTTGACAGATTGGTATCATTCCATTCCCCAAAAGAAAAGAAAATACAACAAAGTCCAATTCTATTTGCCAACAAACGAAGAATGGGAATATGCGGCCAGAGGCGATAACACAGAATATGAATATCCGTGGGGTTATAATCCTAGAAATAAAAAAGGATGTTTCCTTGCCAATTTTTACGTCTATTCCGATGACAATATTATAAGGAGTAAAGAAAAACATTGCTCAATGGATGGAGGGTTCTTCTCCGTTTTTGCAGATGCTTATTTTCCAAATGATTTTGGATTGTATGGAGTTTCAGGTAACGTAGCAGAAATGATAGCGGAAGAAGGAATTGCAAAAGGGGGAAGTTGGGCAGATGCACCGGAAAACTGTAAAGTCTTTTCAAAACGAAAATATGACAAGCCACATCCATCAATAGGATTTAGGGTATTTATGAAAGTACTAGTGCCTTGATTTTAACTTAGATTTCTTGAAAAATAATTTAGCAAACAATACATTAAATCCAAAATATCAAAATTGAATTTTTTTAGTAAAAACTATAAGCAACTTTCAGACGAAGAGCTGATGTCCAAACTAACAAAAGGCAAACAAAGAGCCTTTGATGAGTTGTACGGCAGATATGCGAAGCGTTTGAATAATTATTTCTATCGAATGCTTTATCAGGATAGAAATAAAGCGGATGATTTTACACAGGATTTATTTTTGAAAGTTGTAGAAAAGCCAGAATCTTTTGATTGCCAAAGAAGATTCTCAACTTGGTTGTATACCGTTGCAGGGAATATGTGCAAAAATGAGTACAGAAAAAATCAAGTGCGAAGTATTATGCAGCCCTTGAAAGATGAGAACCCAGCAGCAGATACAGATTTTGATGCGAATTTTGATCGCGAACTTTTCGATAAAGAATTGTTAAAAGCCGTAGACGAATTGCAGGAGCAACACCGCGATTGCTTTTTGTTGCGATTCCAACAAGAGTTGTCGATTAAAGAAATTAGTAAAATTCTCGATTGCCCAGAAGGAACGGTGAAATCAAGGATTTTTTACAGTTTGAGAAAACTAAAAAAAAGCTTACAAATCTTTGATCCAAAGATTCAAAATAATAGTGATTATGGGAAAAAGACAGGATAAAATAGAATTGTCAGATTTGTTGGAAAGGAAGAATTTTGAGGACTTAACACTCCTTGAAAAGCAATGTGTATTGAAGGAAATTTCAAAAAATGAATATCTACAATTGCGCCTTATCGCAGTCAATTCACAAGCTACATTCTCAAATGCTGAAAGTTCGTTGGATGCTACGATCAAATCCAATTTGGATAATGCATTTAAAAAGAAATACAATTCGAAATCGGTTTCTAGTCGTTTTATTAAAAGTGAAATTTCACTCTGGAAAGCAGCAGCAGCTTTTGCTTTTTTGTTGTTTGCCTGTTCCGTTTTCCTAACTAAAAAATTCCCTTTTTCTTCATCGACAGAGCCACAAATAGTTTTTAAAACAGATACTATTTTCAAAGAAATTCCACTCCAAGCCAAATTAGCAATGAACGATTCCGCTGCGCATCAGTTGGATTCGCAATCTTCTTTCATTGATTTGATTCATTTTCAAAATGTAAAACCTGTAGCAACACAAAAAACACCTCCTGTTCAAAAGAACGAAAAATATAAAGCACATTACCAAACCGTTGCTCTGCCAATAGAGCCTATTCGAAAGCAAACCCAAGGCACGATTATCCAAGGTCCCAACCCAATCGGAGATCCGGATTGGGACGAAGTATTACAAGCCAAACCTAAAGGTAGGAACATCGAAAAAACAGACAGTTTCTCAGAATTCAACACAGTCATTTTTTAACAGAAAATTTCTTAATTTCGGAATGTAGACAAAGTTTAAGGACTGCAAACGCGGCGCTATAGGCATGCTATGTTCTGAACAATTAAATTGAAAAATGAAAGGAAGAGATCTAATATTAAATCCATTTTTTTTATCGGGATTGGCTTTACTAATAGCAAATGATCTATTTTTTAAATGGCACTTTGCCAACGCTCTTACTGGCAAACTTTCTGATTTTGCAGGACTTTTCATTTTACCCATATTCATTGCCTATTTTCTACCAAAGAGTAAAAAAAATATAGCCCTGTTAATAGGATTCCTTTTTATACTATGGAAATCACCCATCAGTACCCCGCTCATTGAATTTGTGAATTCCATTTCAAGTATCCCATTCAAAAGAGTTATAGACTATTCAGATTTAATCGCATTATCTGTATTGCCTTTTAGTCATATCATGATTAACAAAGAAACTTTCAAAGTCTCCTATCCTAGAGGTTTATATCGATATTTAAGAATTGCAACATTGCTTGTTGCAAGCTTTTCTTTTGTTGCAACTTCAATGGTTACTCATGGAGACCCAGATGGAACGATTTATTTAGGAAATTCATACGTTGTCAAAATGTCAAAAGACTCCCTTTTAAATAAAATTCATGCGCTTGGTTATCAATGGACTTTTTTTGAGGACACCCTTGCAAAACCTTACTATCAACATTTTGCAAGTTATTATCAAATAGAAAATGTATTAATTAAAGAAGAAGGTGCAACGATTGATACCTTGAAAAGCATGAAGTTTGGGTTGGAGAAACTGAAAGAAAATAAGACTAGAATTCATTTGATGAATGTAGTATTGAGGAATCCAGAAGACATTGAAAATTGGAACTATTTGAGAAAAATAAGAAAGAACTATATGAGACAGGTTAAAGAATTTTATAGGAACGAAGTAAAGGAAGAGGTTTTTGGGGAAAAGGGGTAGAAAAAAATCCCCAGCTTCACGATAAAAGCTAAGGGACACCTTACATTTCTGTAAGAAAATATATAATAGAAATTGGTTTTTGACAAAAAATGCTACTGTCCCGCAGGACATCCAAAGTCCTTTCTCAATTTAGGGGAACCA
>CALIAG010000013.1 GCA_938041325.1 uncultured Saprospiraceae bacterium
TATGGAGATCAAGCAAAGTATGATTCAGATGTTATGGACCGTTACAACTCTGGTGAATTATATGTGGAGGATAGTATAAAAGTAGTAGATACAACTGCTTATTTTACAGAGAAAGGCCGAAAAGTATATGGCGGTGGCGGCATTACTCCAGATATTTTTATTCCAATGGATTCTATATTGTTGAATGATGATTACCTTTTATTGCGTCAGTTTATTCCCCAATTTGTTTATCGTTATTACGAAAAAAATAAATCAACTCTGCCATCTGATGCTGAAAGTTTTGCAAAAGAATTCGAAATTTCTGATGCAGAATATGATTCTTTTTTAAATTATACTGTTGAAAAATCAAAAGGCAAAAGAATTGAGAATCCATCTTTGGTCAAAGAACCAATTAAGCTTTTCTTAAAAGCCAGAATTGCAAGAATCTTATTCAAAGACGAAGGTTTTTTCAAGATATGGAACGAACAAGACCCAATGGTGAAAGCGGCCTTAGACCATATGAGTAAGAACAAATACGAAGCTGGTATTCCTGGGTTTTAAAAAAAGGAATGATTGCTATCTTTTCAAAACAAGCGTTTCGCAAGCTTCCAATTCAAAGTTCAAATTTCCCTTTGAAACGCTAGCATTCGTTTCGTTTAAATTAGAATACGCACAGTATTTTAAATCTTCTTTTGAAAATGAAATAGCAAAAAGGTCTTTGCCAATTTTATGAACGGAATCTATTTCTGCTCCTCGATACTGCAAGGCTCCTTCTAATTCAGCCAACTGCTCTTCATCATAAGTGGATACCTCATCAGAATTAAACAAAACATTTCCCATTAAGACATTGATCAAAAGAACGGTGTGCTGCTGTGTCGGAGTTAATTTGTTGTTTTCTTTCCGCAAAATAAATACATCAGGATCATTGTGGAATACTTTTCCATTCAGGTGCCATCTGCCCAAAGTTGTGCGCAAGGAGACGAGTGTGGATACCCGTTCTCTAAAACCCAACCATTTCATCCATGGGAATTCCCATTTCAAATGAATGTCTGCTCCAATTCTGCAATAAGCTACCTTTCCAAATGCACTGCCCAAGGGAACACCGCAAGCGAGTACCTTCGCCTCTCCAACGTTTTGTGAAATGAATTCCATTGCTTCATGCATGACTTGGCCACGCGTTTTGTGCTTGGGTGGATTGATACAAACTGCATATAGGAAATCCAATTTTAAAAGATCGTATCCCCATTCTTTGGTATAGAGATGAAATACATTTGCCAGGTATTCTTGTACTTCAGTATTGTAAAAATCCAAGGCATAAAACCATCCACTCCACAAAGCCGTATAGCCCGCACGTTGGGGCTTGCCATTTTTATCTTTTAACAACCAGCTTTTTTTATTTCTATAGATATCGGAATTTTTCTCACAGATAAATGGCGCCAACCAAAGCCCTGCTTTCAAGCCTTCATTTTGAATGGTTTTCGCCAAGTGGCCCATTCCATTCGGAAAGGATTTTTTGATCTTTGCCCAATCGCCAATTGCTTCTTGGTAGCCATCATCGATTTGCAGAATTTCAGCAGGGTAGGGACCTTCCTTTAATGCTTTGAGGTTTTTTAGAATAATCGCCTCCGAGATTTTATTATAGTAATTGTACCAACTCGTCCAGCCGACTAATGGCTTTGAGGGGTTTTGAGGTAAATTCATTTGTTCAAAATAGCGATCAAAAGTACTTTTTTCATTTCCTTTTATCACCACAAAATCCAACGCAGGATAAGAATGTTCTAACTCCAAACCTGCACAATCATTGCTAACTTTTATTGAACCCGAATTGCTATCATGTTGTATTAAGGTAAAACCGGTAAACTCACTCAAAGAACCAATCAATGATAGCGTCTTATTTTGGCGAACATAGCTGTAAGTCCAACTGTGAAAAAGCCCTGCTCCACGCTGGATTTTTTCAAAACCATAATCTCCATAATAACCAAGGACAGGCTTGACTAAAGTTCTTAGATCTTCGATTTTTTCATTTAATTCATATTCCCTGCTTTCTGTCCAAGACTGAAAACCATTGCAATAAATTGAGGCAGAAGAATAATCTTGTTGGAAGGTAATTTCAAGGTCATCGATCACGACCTTTTCCTTAGGATGGATGCTCAGCTGAAAGCGCTTGTATGTTGCCGTTTCTTCAATTTGAAATTGAACGTACAATTCTTCAAACAGCGTTATTTTACCCAATTTCAACTCATGTCGTTGACCATTGAATGTAATAAAGGCACCTTGCAGTTCTGGCATAATATTGAATTGAAATCAAATTTTGCCCTAATATAATAGACTTTATTCTAAAATGGTTTTGTAGAGAATAGGAATTAAGATTTTATTGGAAGTAGAAGGAAGAAAAAAGACCGCACAATGGTCTCCCTATTTTAAATAATATCCATTATCCAACCACAGCGTGGTCGCACATCTTTTAGTAGAACACAGCTTCCGTTTATTTTCTTAGAAAAATAAAGTCTCCATCCTTATTGACCTTTACGACAACAGATGGTGCTCCACTTTTTTTATCATTTTGTCTGATTTTTACTACAAAATCTACATTTTGAATGATCTCGGAACTGATCTCTCCAAAGTTTCCTGGAAAAGGTTGTCCTGATATATTCGCGGAAGTGGAAGTAATCGGTCTGCCCAAATGACTGATTAAGCGCTTGCAAAATGGATCACTTACAATTCTAATGGCAATGGAACCATTCGCTGCAACAAGATTTGCAGGCAGATTTCGAGCCTCATCGTAAACGACAGTCAAAGGACGTTTATGATGCCCTAATAAAGTATCCAGTCTTGGATGAACTTCTCGGACATATTTTTTTACCATTTCTAAAGAATCTGCTAACAAAACCAATGGTTTGTCTTTGGATCTATTTTTTAACTTAAATATTTTTTCAATAGCTTCCTCATTGGTTGCGTCGCAACCAATTCCCCAAATGGTGTCCGTAGGATAGAGGATAATTCCTCCTGAATTGAGAACAGGGATAATAAAATCCATGTGGTCATTTTCCAGCATAAAAGTATTTAAATTCGCTTTAGTCATATTTCTGAGCTTAAATTATCAATTTTGAAACCATTTTTGCCTTTCTAATGTCTTCCTTTTATCGAAATTGTAATTTTTTCAATTTTTGATGAAAGAATTCCCCTAAAACCAACGTTTGTCTTATATCAAAGTTTTTGCAACCTTGTTAGGTTTAAGACAGTAATATGTTTTATTTTGGGGAAACAAGTAAAAAGAACAAATCCTGAATAAATGCCGTTCTGACCATAAAGAGTAATATTTTTAGTAAAAGGGTTGGTTCGAAACATAAAAATTATTTAAAGAGCTTTTGAAAACAATATTAAAAAATACAACACTACTCGTACTCTTGATGGCAGTTACCCTGCCTGCTTATTCCAGACATATAATTGGTGGTGAAGTGACTTACGAATGTTTGGGCAACAACAACTTTCGATTCACAATGTCTGTCTATCGAGATTGTCAATCGGAAGGAGCTGAATTTGACGATCCAGCAAGTATTGCCATTTATGAGCAAATCGGAAATAGCTATATAAGAGTTTTCAACTTTGGCGCAAATATAACAAGAGAAGATCCTATTCCTCCAGACCTTGATCCATGTCGCGAAGAGCCTGAAAATGTTTGTGTAGAATCTGCTACCTATGTTTTTGAACAAAATCTTCCCTTTACAGGAAATAGTTATCATGTAGTCTATCAGAGATGTTGTAGAAATAATACGATCACGAATCTGGTTAATCCAGGTGATCAAGGAGCTACTTATACCATAGAGTTGACAAGTCGTGGACAGGAATTGTGTAATAACTCTCCTGTTTTTAATGATTTTCCTCCGGTAGTAATATGTGCAAACAAAGACATCGATTTTAATCACAGTGCAACGGATGTTGATGGTGATCAATTGGTCTATGAGTTTTGTAGCCCAATTCAAGGAGGTGGATTATTGGGATCGCCGGGTAACCCTGGAGACCCAAGTGCTTGTAATGGAGTAAGTCCTGACCCTCCATGTGCTCCAGAATTTGCTAATGTGAATTTTGATATTCCCAATTTTTCTGCTTTAAATCCAATGCAGGGAGATCCTATTGTAAATATAAATCCCAACACCGGCTTGATTAGTGGCGAACCTCAATTGCTAGGTCAATTTGTAGTGGGAGTTTGTGTAAGAGAATTTCGAAATGGAGAATTGTTAAGTATCGTCAGAAGAGACTTTCAATTCAATGTTGCAAACTGTCAGCCATTGGTGGATGCAGAGATTGAACACGATGAAATAGTTGGAGAAGATCTTTATGTAGTTAGTTTTTGTGGAGACAGCACCATAACAATGAACAATTTGAGTACTCAACGAGATAATATAATTTCTCAGTTGTGGACTTTTGACGTAGATGGAATGGGAGATGTTCAAACCTTTTCAGAATGGGAGCCAACGGTTACATTCGCTGGGATTGGTGTTTATGAAGGAACGTTGGTTTTGAATCCTGGTCTTGAATGCAACGATACGGCTGATATTCGCATTACCATTTTTCCAGGCTTGGAAGCAGATTTTGAATATGCATACGATACTTGTGTTGCAGGCCCAGTAACCTTTACCGATTTATCATCGACTGATGCTTTTCAAATCACCAATTGGGATTGGTTTTTTGGAGATGGCTTTACCGATACTGTTCAGAATCCGATCCATGATTATATGATTCCGGGGAATTTACCAGTAAGTTTGATCATCACGGATGACAATGGTTGTATGGATACTTTAACACAGCCCGTCAGTTATTTCCCCGCGCCGGCAGTTATTGTGGTGGAGCCAAGTACCTTTTTAGGCTGTGCTCCTGCCGACATATTTTTTAATAATTTATCCTTTCCCATAGATTCAACATATGATATTCTTTGGGATTTTGGGGATGGAGGAACCAGTGGTGAGATCAGTCCCACGCATACTTACACAACTCCGGGCATATATGATATATCATTAGACATCACTTCTCCAATCGGTTGTTTTATAGGACAAGATTTTGACGATTGGATTCGGGTAGAACCTTCTCCAGAGGCAGGCTTTACTTTTTTTCCACAAACACCGAGTAATTTTAATCCTGAGGTTACTTTTACTGATGAGTCGATTGATGCCATCGCATGGGAATGGATATTTGGTGATTTAGGCCGTTCTTTTGAACAAAACCCAATATTTAATTTCCAAGACACTGGTTTGCATCAAGTCATTCAAGTCGTGACGCATCCAAGTGGTTGTATGGATACTTTAATCCAATTCATTGATGTAGAGCCACAAGTAACTTATTACCTACCGAATGCCTTTACACCGAATTATGATGATAAAAATGATGAGTTTTTCGGTGCAGGATTTTTTGGAGGAATGGAAAATTTCAATATTTCTATTTGGAACAGATGGGGGGAGCAAGTTTTTCAAAGCAATGATCCCAATGAAGGTTGGAATGGCCAAAAGAATAATACGTCCGGTCTCGTTGGTCCGAATGGGGTCTATGTTGTAGTGGTCACCTATACCGATCCAAGAGGAAATAATATCCAATTAAAGGGCTTTGCTACTTTAATTCGGTAATTCTATCCAGTTAAAACCAAATTTTAACAGCTCCCGTTAAAGATTGCTGACATTTCCATGTCTATTTTCCTTCTCTTTTTGCAGACGCATATAATTTCCATTATATTTAAAAGTAAATGAAACTAAAGGGATACTTCTTTTTATCGTTTTGCTATTTACATCTTCCTCTGACTTGAAATTAATTGATCTTTTTTTCAAACCCATTAATGAGAAAAGTCAAACTCATTGTATTCAGTATTTTTTTCTTAATTGGAACTTCTGTTTCAATGAAGGCTTCTCATATTATGGGAGGAGACTTGTCTTACGAATGTTTGGGCGGAAATAATTATCGGGTGACTTTGCATCTATACTTAAATTGCAACAGCCAAAGCATGGATGATTTTAGTGATCCTGCTCCGATAACCATTTATAGAGGATTTGGCATAAATTCAGATTTGATTGACAACATTTACGTCCCACTTTCTAATGACATTGAAATTCCACCGCCGGATGATCCTTGCTTGGTATTGCCTCCAGATATTTGTGTAAAAGAAGGGCTCTATGTTTTTGAAGTTGAACTGCCCGTATCACCAGAGACTTACACTGTCGTTTATCAACGTTGCTGCCGGAATGCAGCAGTTACGAATATTATTGAACCCAATAGAAAAGGGGCTAGTTTTGCAATGGAAATTTTACCAGCGGCGCAACTGGCCTGCAATAACAGTCCTGTATTTAATGATTTTCCGCCAATTGTAATCTGTGCAAACGAACCCTTAGAATTTGATCATGGTGCTACTGATGCGGAAGGCGATCAATTGGTTTATGAGATGTGTGCTCCGCTGGAAGGTGCAGGAGTAGTTGGAGCTTTTGAACCTGGCGATCCTACAAGTTGTGATGGATTTCGACCTGATCCATCTTGCCCTCCACCATATGATGACATCGCTTTTACGCTTCCTACTTATACTCCTTTAAATCCAATGGGTGGAAACCCTCAGATTGTCATTGATCCCAATACTGGTTTGATAACAGGTACTCCAGTTATTATGGGGCAATTTGTTGTTGGAATTTGTGTAAAAGAATTTCGAAACGGAGAATTGCTAAGCGTAACTCGTAGAGATTTTCAATTCAATGTTGCTTTTTGTCAGCCAACTATCCGAGCAGACATGGTAGCGGATGAAGAAATAGAAGGTCCTATAAAAACCTTTGTCTATAATATATGTGATGACAACACTTTGCAAATAGAAAATACCAGTGTGCAAGAAAGTTCTATTTCTGCTTATCAATGGACCTTTGATATTAATGGTACTCCATTGGTTTTAGCAGATAGAAATCCTTTGCTCAGTTTTCCAACATTGGGAACCTATGACGGCCAACTGGTTTTGAATCCTGGTTCCTCAGATTGTACGGATACCGCCAATGTTGTTATCAATGTATTCCCTGGAAGTACTGCAGGTTTTTCATTTGATTACGATACCTGTGTTGCAGGGCCGGTAAGTTTTACAGATCTCTCAACGACCAATAGTAGTATAGAAGATTACCTCTGGGATTTTGGAGATGGTGAAAATTCGGATGAGGACTCTCCTGATTATTTATATGGCGAACCTGGGAATCACGAAGTGACCTTGATTATCACAGATTCAGATAATTGCATGGATACCATTTCTACAACCATAAATTGGTTTCCGGCACCGCCTTTGATTGTCATAGAACCCAGTTCATTCGTAGGTTGTGAACCTTTGGATGTTGTTTTTACCAACCTGTCTTCTCCAATAGATGACAGTTATAATATCATTTGGACTTTTGGAGATGGGAATTCCAGCAATGAAATATCACCAACGCATCTGTATGAAACGCCGGGTATATATGACGTCGCAATAGAAATCACTTCCCCATTAGGATGTTTCATAGAAGAGTCTTGGAGCAATTGGATTGACGTGCAACCCAAACCACTCGCAGACTTTATTTTTACACCTTCTATTTTGGACAACTTTGATGGTCTGGCAGAGTTCACCGATCAATCCATTGATGCTTCAGCTTGGCAATGGGACTTTGCTGGACAAGGCAATTCGTTTCAACAAAATCCGGTTTTTGAATTTCGGGATACGGGTATACAAGTCGTCACCTTGATCGTTGAACATCCATTCGGTTGTACAGACACGATTTCCAAAACCATAGATGTAGTTCCTTTGATTCGCTATTTTTTACCCAATGCTTTTACACCGAATAGCGATGCGGTCAATGACTATTTTTCTGGAGCCGGTTATTTTGTAGGTTTAAAAAATTTCAAAATGCAAATTTGGAATCGCTGGGGAGAAATGATTTTCGAGAGCTCAGCTCCTGAACAGGAGTGGGATGGTCGAAAAGGGAATAGTATGGAAGTTTCTCCAAATGGGATCTATGTTTACACCGTTCAATTTGAAGGGCCGAGGGGAGGAAAGAGTTTTTTAAAGGGTTTTGTAACCTTGATACGGTAATTAAGTTTTGGCAATGTGTTTTCAATCTTTTTCTCTCAAAAAATAAGATTTATCAAACCGAAGGAATGAAGACAACTTCAAAGACTTGTCTCCTTTTACATAAAACTAGTTTGTAATATGGGACCATGTCTAAAATGCTACTTTATAAAAGACAGTGATTCGAAATCATTCATTTCTTCCTTACTTTCTGATCTTTCATCCGAAAATGTTATTTCATCAAGGAAAGAGGAATACTGGGTTGTATTTTACCAAAACATAGAATACACTATAGCTATCCAAAAAGCAGATTTGGAAATAATGATTGATGAATTTATTATTGAAAATATTGCATATGATAAAGTCGCACTAACCAATAATGTATTTGAATTGGATATTTGCTGCAGCACCAATAACAAGGCAATAAATGATCACTTTGTAAATTCCTTTTTAATTAAACTAACAAAAGAAATTAAGATTATTGGGATGATTGGAAAGTCTGAATTTTAATAGGCTAGATTCCGTTAAGCAGTTGCTAATGATTCAAATCTAAGTTGTGAGAATATGTTCCTTAGATTTAATGTAAAATAGAATCAAAGGAGCTTGTCTAAATTCTGAATAAAAACTAGCTGCGTTTGTAACGTTAATTCGGCAATTTCAAAAAATAACCCTTATATTTCTACCTAATTATTATCCTCCCGCTATTAAATTCTCAGTTTTTTATTATAAATTTTAGACCTAAAGCATTTCAATTAGGCTTGGAATCCAAAAGTGTAAGCCTTTTGTCATCCTTTTTTTGATAAATACCCCTAAGAAAAACTAACTTACAGCCTACAAAGGTATGAGGAATATCAACTTAACATTAATACTGCTTTTTGCTTTTACTTACGTACAAGCTGCCCACATCATCGGGGGAGATTTATCCTATGCGTGTTTAGGAACTGGTGAATATGGTGTGACCATGAAAATCTACAGAGATTGTCAGGGACAAGGTGCCGCATTTGATTCTGCTCCTGGTGCTTTTACACAAGCATCGGTTACCATTTTTATGGGAAATAATACAACTCCAATAGATGTAATATATTTAGATGCACCTGTTATCGAAGACGTTGATCCTTCAGGAGATAATCCATGTGTCGTTGTCCCGCCTAACGTATGTATACAGGAAGGGGTTTACTATTTTGAATTGGACTTACCTGTTTCCACTGAAAGCTATTGGGTTATTTATCAGCGTTGTTGTAGAAACAACTCGATTACGAATATTTTCAATCCAGAAGCTGCGGGTTCTACTTATGGTGTTGAAATAGTACCGGAAGCACAGAATGTATGTAATAATAGCCCTGTTTTCAATTCTTTTCCACCACCGGTTATTTGTGTAAATGAGACTTTGAATTATGACCATGGTGCTACTGATGCGGATGGCGATCAATTGGTTTATTCTTTTTGTAGTCCATTGAATGGTGGAACTCAAATGGCTCCAGCTCCAGATCCGGATTCAGCTCCTCCTTATAGTGAAGTGAATTTTATCTTACCCAATTATACAGCCTTGGCGCCAATTGGTGGCGATCCAGTGGTGACCATAGATCCAATAACTGGGGTAATTTCTGGAACACCCACAGAAATAGGACAGTTTGTAGTAGGGATTTGTGTTCAGGAATTTAGAAACGGAGTACTCATGAGTACTTCTCAAAGAGATTTTCAGTTTAATGTTTCTTTCTGTGAACCGGTAATTGATGCGGGATTGCAAGGAAATGTTGAAGTACAAGAATATACGATCATTAACTCTTGTGTTGAAACCGAAATTGACTTTATCAATGAAAGTACAGATCAACAATTCATCAACGCTTATTTATGGGCTTTTGATATTGATGGCTCTGGAGTTAATCCATTGACGAGTAATCAAAGAAATATAACAGTAGATTTTCCTGGACCTGGTGTTTATACTGGAGTTATGGTTGTGAATCCAGGGGAAGTTTGTACTGACACGGCTAATTTTATTGTAACCATAACGCCTCCGATTGAACCAGATTTCTTTGCGGATTACGATACTTGTATTGCTGGTCCAGTTGCATTTACAGAGATTGGTTCCGAATCGGATTTAATCACAGATTGGAATTGGGAATTTGGTGATGGATTTTCCTCCACTGAAGAAGCCCCAATTCATGAGTATTTGACACCTGGATTAAAAGAAGTCCATCTGGTTTTGACAGACACTATTGGTTGTGTAGATTCGATAACGAAATCCTTCAATTGGTTTCCTGTACCTCCGCTCATTATTATTGAACCGAGTGAAGCTTTGGGATGTCCTCCATTGGAAGTTACTTTTAATAACCTTTCTACTCCGGTAGATACCTCTTATAGTATTATTTGGGATTTTGGTGATGGGACTATTCTGGAAGGAATAAGTCCGACGCATATTTATGAATCACCAGACATATACGACATCAATGTTGAGATCACTTCTCCGATTGGTTGCTTTACAAGTGATGAATTCATAAAGCTCATAGAGGTAGACAGTCTGCCTGTTGCTAATTTTAATTTTGATCCACCTAACCCTTCAAACTTTGACAACGTGGTTGGTTTTGAAGACGCTTCATTAAGAGCTGCTTGGTGGGAATGGACTTTCGATCGTTTTGGAACTTCGCTAGGAGCGACCACTGCTTTTGCTTTTCCTGATACTGGAAAAATGGATGTAACCTTAATGATTACGCATCCTTATGGCTGCTTGGATTCTATAACCAAAGTGATTGATGTAGAACCTAAAGTAACTTTCTATTTGCCAAATGCCTTTACTCCAAATGGCGATGGTAAAAATGAAGACTTTGGACCAGTTGGTGTTTTCCGTGGGATTACGAATTATGAAATGAAAATTGTAAGCCGTTGGGGAGAATCAATATTTGAATCCAATGATCCCAATGCATTGTGGAACGGCCGCAAAGGAAACACTGGTGATATTGTTCCAAATGGTGTATATGTGGTTTTGATAAAGTACACAGAACCACGTGGCACAGAGCAAATGGAACAAGCCTTTATCACCGTAATCCGATAACCCTTTCAGTTACTTACTTTAACAAATATTACCTTTAAGACTATTCACTTTCTCAAAGAGTTGAGCGTTTCTGAAACTACACTTATTCATTCAATGGGTATGGCTTTTGCAGTTTTATTAATTACATCAATAAACTCCCGAAAATGAAATTCCCCTTACTTGTTATTGCTCTGTTTATTTCCTTTATCCATTTCGGATTTTCTCAAATCAATCCTGTTCCTAATGGGGGAGAAGTTCATTTGTCCTCTGCACAGATGAAATGCCTTCCAGATTTAGACAGACAAAACATTCAGGAGGTACTTCATGCTTCTATTGAAGCTTTGAAAGCAGAAGGAAAGTTAAGCAATGCCTATTCCCATGATGTTGTACGTTTTGATTTTCCAATGCGAAAAACAGAGGAGCTGGAATGGAATAATTTTTATTGCATTACTAACTTTGTAGACCACGACAATAGCTTTGGAATCGAGGATTTCAATTGTGGATCAAGATCTTATGATGGACACAAAGGGATTGATTTTATAACCTGGCCATTTCCAGGCTACTTATTTCAAAATGATCTTGTAGAAGTTGTTGCTGCTGAAGCAGGAACAATAATATGGAAATCTGATGGAGAGGAGGATGAAAATTGTTCGTGGCAAAGTGGGTTGACTTGGAATGCAGTATTTGTTCAACATAGTGATGGTTCGACTGCTTGGTATGGTCATATGAAAAAGAACTCTTTGACTGCAAAAGCAGTAGGAGAGACCGTTGAGAAAGGAGAGTACTTAGGACTGGTGGCAAGTTCCGGTTATTCAGATACACCGCATTTGCATTTTGAAGTATATGATGCTCTGGGCAATCTGATCGATCCATATATCGGAAATTGCAATGATTTAAATACCGAAAGCTGGTGGAATGAACAACCAGCAGTGAGAGAACCAACATTGAATGCACTTTTGACCCATTCTGATGTTCCGCAACATGTCTGTCCTTCCTCGCAAGAACAGTCGTTTTTATCTGATAATTTTTTACCTGGAGATTCTATCATTTTTGGGACTTATTTTAAAGATCAACAGCAAGGGGATATTACTGCAATTAGAATAATTCGACCAGATGGAAGCATTTATGATTCTTGGTCGCATGTTGCTCCCAATACTTATAACTGCTCTTGGTGGTGGTGGTGGTCAATTCTTCCTTTGGATGCTCCTCAAGGGGTTTGGGCAATAGAAGTTGATTACAAAAGCACAACTTATCGCCACGATTTCGAATATGGTTTGGTTTCGTCGGTGGCAAATGCTGACCTGTCAAATCAAATTAAACTATTTCCGAATCCAGTAAATGACATCCTTACCCTGGAGGGGCTTCAATCCAAAAGAGGCAATATTGAAATTTATAACTCAGCAGGCCGATTGGTCGCTCCGAATTTATCTGTAAGTGATCAAATTGATATTTCTGAATTGGCATCTGGCCTTTACCTTATTTTGATTAATATAGAAGAAGGGCAACTATATAAGACCTTTGTGAAAAACTAAACCTTCATTCTTTTTTCATTCTAGGAATCCTTTCTATATTCATATTTGTCTGAACATGATTTATAAGATGTTCAGGATAATCATAATGAAAAAGAGGATGCGATTGAGCGTATCGTAGTGACCGTGTTGATCTCAAAAATCCTGTTCTTCGTTCTCTCTAAAGGCGGTATGAAGTAATTCTTACCAAAAA
>CALIAG010000014.1 GCA_938041325.1 uncultured Saprospiraceae bacterium
TAGGTCACTACATTGAGTTTTCCGGCAAGGTGTATGGAATCGTTTGACAGTTGTTCTATGGCATAGATTTGATAAATTTCGTCATTGGTCAAACCTCCAACGGTCAATGTATACGATGAATCGGAATCCGATCTTACACTTCGGATGGTGTTTTCACTATTGTCTTGGAAAATAACATTATCTGGGAATGCACCGGAGCCTTTGAACTTAGCAATCACCGTACTACTATCTCCAGAAGGGACTGATTTCCAAGCTACATCATAGCTACTTCCAGCTATGTCTATCGTATTGTATTCGTCTTTTAATGCTTCATATTCTTTCGCATCAAAGCCATACAAATCATTGGGATCTTTTTCAAACTCAAACCTAAAACTGGCTGCATACAATTCATCTAACTCATTGACAACAGCTGCAATTGCAGTTTTAAATCCTTCTGTACATTCGGATGGAGGATTGCCGCCAAAGCAGTTTAGAGACTCTTCCAATTGATTGATTACGGGATCCGAAAGCCAAGGATATTCGGCTTGAATCGGGCCAACACCTTGCAGGACATTCCAGCCTTTTGTAAAATATCCATCGAGCGAATCAGAGCTGTTCAAAACATCATTGATTGGAGACAAAATAGTTTCCGCCGTTGCCAAAACACTGTCAATCGAACTCAGCACATCCAATACATTATCCAAAGCTTCGTCCCATTCATCCGGGAACAAATCTGCTCCCACTCCAGTGACTTGCATTAGGCCATCCACCATTCTGCATTGGGAATTTACTTGGACATTTTTGAGCTTGACGTTTACTCTTGATTGTTCTAAAAAAGGAATAAGCGTATAGCCTTCTCCATAATAAGGGCCGCTTCCAGAAAGCTTGGTCAGGATGATTTTAAAGTCGCCGGCCATGATGGAATCGCCTTTTGCCAAATCGGCTACTAAAGGAAAATCACCGAAAGGATTTTCGGCAGTTGGTAAACCACATGCATAGTCAATATCCTCTGGCGGTGCAAAAACGCAGCCCGCTCCCGTTGAAACTCCGACGGTATTAGAGTATGGTGAAAACAAGCCTTCGTCCACCGTTTTCAAACGATAAAAATAGTTTTGATTTTGAGGCTCAACTTCTAAAATTTCTAGGCTGCTTCCATTGACCAAAACATTGTCGTATCCAGGAAGTATATTTTGAAAATTTTCATCTTCTGCAACTTCTAATTGATAAGTATTTACACCATCTACGGGTTGCCACATCGCAATAAAACGGTTGACCTCTATGCCTTCTGCTTCCAAAGCCAAAGGTGCTTCAATCTGGTCTGCAAATTGAATGGAGATAACATTTGAGAATCCAGAGACTTCCGCATTCTTTTTAGAACGAAGTCGGTAATAATAAACTTCATTTTCAACTAAACCTTCTATAAAATGACTTGTTCCTGTAACTTCTTTTTGATTATAGTTGGGTAAAATGGTATTGAAATTCGGATCAGAAGAAACATCGAGTAGGTAGGCCGTTGCATTGTCCACAACTATCCAATTGGCTCGAAATGCGTTGCTCGTTATTTCCGTTCCTTCTGTGGCATTTGGAGGTAATAGTTGTTCGGGATCAACAATATTTCCAGGCTCAATAATCAAAGAAGAAGTCCATTCGCTCGTATAGCCAAAGGAGCAATCCCGCATAATTTGAACTTCATATTTTGCGGCAGAAAGACTTTCTAAGGTATGACTTGTTGTACTGGATGCATTGACCATTTGCCAGTCCGTATTCGGAACAATGGAATCAAAAGGCCGATACCGAATCTGTATGTCTCGATCCAAAAAATTTCCATCGACATTCCAAGTTATAAAATGAGAACTTGGACCAAGACTCATGCCCAGCAATCCTTCGGGAAGCGGGCATTGTTCACCATATACAAAGCGAACCGGTTCACTAAACCCTCCATTTTTAAACCGATTGATTGAACTAACATCACTTGCTCGAACACGCCACAAATATTCCTGACCTCGTTCTAAACGTGGATCCGCAAGCGTATATAAGTAAAAAGGAGTCGTACTGCTGAATCTGGCAATGGGCGAAGTGTAATCAAATATTTGATTGTCTTGCAAATCATCAATGACCGGATAAATACTGACTTCATATTCCGTTTCAAAACCCGTTCGATGCATTGGATGCCAGTTAAATTGAAGAAACTGTGGCTCGATAGGATTTTGTAAACCAATTGGATTTATTAAAATTGGTGGATCATGTTCCTCCATCAAACCCAGCGCACAACCATTATTAGAGACTGATAAACGATCCATGCGATTGGCATCAAAAGCTGTGATGCAAATACTATATTGTCCTTCTGGCAAACGAGGGTTTTGTAAAAACTGCTCTCGGCTGAGTCCTTGAAAATTTAGATTATCCGGATTAAAAAGTTCTGCCAATTCAAATCCGGTCAGAACCACAGGCACGTTGGGGAACAGCGTAATCGGCCGCGCAATAAATTCTTCCTTTGTACGGATACTGATTCCCATTCCCGAAATATCCAATTGCAAAACCACGTCATACGAACTCTGCGTGAGATCCGTAAGGATCAAAGTATGAAGAATACTCGATGGATTTTCTCTAACTAAATTATCTAAGTAAGGAATGTTGGCACTGGTGATCTGAACGGAGCTACTAACAGGATAAGGTTGGGCAAAACTTAGCGAACTTACCAATGACAAGCCTAGTAGTAAGAATAGGTTAGCACTAAATTTATAAAAAATAGCTCTCAAGTGTTTTCTCTTTTGGGTGTTTGCTTATTTTAAACAAGCTTTTGGGAACTCTTTTCCAATGATAACAAAATAATTGCGAGTGACCAAGGTTTGCGCGAATAAATTGTTTGGCGATGGGTGGAAAAAGAAGAGGATGACCACGAATTCATGGATTAAAGGTCGAACGAGTGGTGAAAGGGGTTGACCACGGGATGCACGGATTTAAGAAGGGATGAACAAAAAAAGGTTTACCACGAATTCATGGATTAAAGGTCGAACGACTGTAGGAAGAAGAATGCAACGAGATGTACAAATTGAAAGATGGGTTTATACTGAATGTTGAGACCTCCTAAAAAAACAATAAGTCGTGCCTTAATAGACACGACTTACTGTAACAAATTATAATCCCATGAACATATCCAAATTTTGCAGCCTTCCCGGCTGGGCTGAATCCAACTCACTTCTCACTTTCTCTTCAGCTCTTTTTCTGATTCATTTATCAGAACATCTTTTCTCCACATTAGCTCTAATCACAATTCAAAGATACGGACACATCACAGTTGTAACAAATACAAAAGCAGACAATTGTGAAAAATATAAAAAAATAAGAAAAGGTAATAAGTATTGGTTATCAGCTATTTAATGTTTTTTATACTTTCATTTTGTGAATAAAAATAAAGATATCTTCCTTTAATTGAATCGATTTTATTCGGTTTTATTTTGAAAAAAACTTAAAAAACCCTTGAATTAGGGGATTTAAGCCGTTTTATCTCCGTAGGAAAGAATAAAAACTTTACTCCTAAAGAAACTATTACAATTTGACGGAAATAAATTCAACAATGCCTTTTAAGATTTCGGTAAATTTTCACGTTTTTTCCTTATCAGTCAATCACTTAGAAAATTTATCAAAATCAAAATTGACGATTTTATTTTTTTTCCGTCCCTTAGCAGCGATAATTTCCTATTTTTGCGGTGCAAAATAACCGTAAATGGATTTGGGAAAACTTTTTAAAACTTACCTTCCACTCGCTCTTCTTTTTTTAGGCATTGGAATGGAACTCGTCTTTCAAACAAAATGGATCAACAAGTTTGGTGTCTATACCAGTCCCGTATTGTGGATGGCTGGAGGATTGCTTACTTGTTTTGCTGCCTACTACATGGTCGCTTTTAAAAAGAGTCCAGTTCCCGTTTCTCTCGATCATTACAAGCGATACAATAACGGCTTGCTTGTTTTTTCAGTTACCCTTTTTGGGTCTTTGGTGATTGCCATGATGTTGGCAGACGTATTTACCAATTTCCCTGTTGACCCCAAAAGCTCAGATATTATCCCTTCGCTTGAAGCTTATGTTAGGCGATTGCTGAATGGGGATAAGGTCTATGCTCCGATTGAATTTCCGGGATGGTCCGTCAATCCAACTTACTTCCCTTTACTGTGGTTTCCATACACTTTTTCCGAGTTGCTGCACATCGATTACAGATGGACTGCTTATCTGGTTTTCATTATTGCGATCTGGCTCTACAATTTAAAATTGGTCCGCCACGATATCCCTTATGCAGAAGCTACTTTCAAAGCACTATTGCCTTTTTTATTTTTGCTCGCGTATGTTCATTATGTTGAAAAGGTTTTCGGGCATGCTGTGGAATTATTGCCTATTGGATTTTACTTGATTCTTACACTGACTATATTCAATCGTTCTCGATTATTAATTATTGTGGGAATTGTATTGTGTCTATTGTCTAGATATGCATTCACGTTTTGGCTACCGGTCTACTTAATTGTTATTTGGGTAGAATGGGGATTTAAGGATGTCTTTAAAATAAGCCTTGGAGTATTGGCCGGTGTTTTACTGATTTATGTTTTCCCATTTCTATTAAAAGATCCGACTATTTTCACAAAAGGATTAGAGTACTATGGCAAAACTGCAGAAGGGCAATGGCAGACTCAATTTTGGCAAGCAGAAGGAGAAAAACCTTTTCACTTAAAGCAAGGTTTGAGCTACGCAATATATTTTTATGATTATGTTGATGGAGAAGTTTTTGATCGTCTAGCGGTCAATCGCAAAGTCCACATTCTTGCTTGCGGAATTACTGCTTTTTTGATTGGTCTTTTTTATTTTCTTTATAGAAAAAAAGGACTGAATCCTACGATTTATCTCATCATCAGTTTGAAGTTATACCTGATCATTTTCTATGGTTTTTTCTATGTGCCATTTAGTTACTTGTATATGCTTCCTTTCTTTCTGACTATTCCTATTATTTATCAAATACCGATGATTCGGAAATTGGAGTAAAAGATCTAATTGTAAATTCTCTGTATTTCTTTGTAAGTTTAATTAATAGATTTTTGGATGATAAACAGTGTTGTCATGTGACAATTCTTAAGATTGAAAATAATATCAAGCCAGAAATAAATCTTTTGGATCAGACCGGACACTTAGAATTATTAGAGTTTGAAAAAGGCTTTTGAGGGATGATTTTAAATAAAAATTATGAACCTAAGCGATATACAAAAAAATTGGGACCAATT
The DNA here is from genome assembly GCA_938041325.1 of uncultured Saprospiraceae bacterium. Taxonomy (GTDB): domain Bacteria; phylum Bacteroidota; class Bacteroidia; order Chitinophagales; family Saprospiraceae; genus CALIAG01. The sequence continues at coordinate 5,245 of CALIAG010000014.1, forward strand.
TGGTAAGGATGATCCTTATTGGGCAATTCTTACCGATCCTAATAAAAAAGGAAATAAATGGGAAGAAGAAGATTTTTTTAAAACTGGTAGAAATAGAATTGCTCAGGTTGTCAAAAAACTAAAAAAATTAAACCCCGAATTTATATTTCAATCCGCTTTGGACTTTGGCTGTGGTGTGGGGCGGTTGACACTAGGCCTCGCCAATCATTTTGATAAAGTTGTAGGAATAGACATCGCTCCTTCAATGATTAAAATCGCCAATGAAAAAAACAATAAAGAAAACTGTACGTACTTTTTGAACGAAAAAAATGATTTATCCATATTTAAATCTAAAAGTTTTGATCTAGTTTATTCCGAAATCACTTTGCAACACATGCAACCCCAATTCGCTAAAAATTATATCGCAGAATTCTTTAGAATTTTAAAACCAAATGGTCTTGCCATTTTCCAAATACCTTCCAAACTGGATTTGGGCACATTGTTGTATCACACTGAGCTCATGAAGCTCTATCGAAAAGTACGTCGTATTTTCATTTCTACTTCAGACAAGAATACACCTATAATGGAAATGTACTGCATAGCTTATGCTGATATGGTTCCGTTCCTTGTGAAAAATGGTGGAAAAATTTTACAAGCCAACAAAATAAATAATACAGGAGACAAAATTGAAAGCTATTTATACATTGTTTCAAAAAAATAATTGCACCCCATCTCATTAAATTCTCCTTATGAAACTTGCTTTCAAAATTGACGCCTTAAGGTTTAGTTTAAAATCCAATCGCATTACTTCCTGGGAAAGACCTGATGTAAACCTAGTCCAATTGTCTTTCGGAAAACTCCGCGTACTTGATACGAAAGAAGGCAAAGAATCCATATTAATCATTCCAGACGGTCCGAATCTAATAGAACATTATTATCCTTTAGTTGAAGATTTAAAAAAACATTTTCGAGTTATCATATTTGACTATCCAGGGTTTGGCTTTTCAACACACAATGGTTCGTTTGATTATTCTTACGAAAAAAGCAATGAGATGATTTTAGAATTATTAGACTTGCTGAATCTTTCGACTGTCAACATCGTTTTTCCATGTGCAAATGGTTTTTATGGCCTGGCCTTTACGCAAGCCTTTCCAGAGAAAGTAAAACAGCTAATTTTAATTCAAACGCCAGCGCTTAATGAAATGATGAAGTGGACAGAGCGTACCGTTCCTTCAACTTTACAGCGTCCTATTATCGGGCAATTGCTCATGTCTTTTGTAGAAAAAAAATTCGCAAATGCATGGTACAATTATGCATTGCCCAAAGGAATTGACAGAAAGCCTTATCAAGAAATTGCTGTAAATGGAATTCAGCAAGGAGCTTCTTTCTGCCTTTGTAGTTTGACTCAGGGATTGATAAAACACAAGCACAAAGACCTTAGCATTGATCCATCTATTCCAACAACTTTAATCTACGGAAATAAAGATTTTACGCACAAGTCTACTAACTTCGAAAGCATTTTAAGCTATCATAAAAAAGCAGATATTGTTCTGTTTGAAAACACAGGACATTTTCCAGATTTGGAACAACCTAAACGTTTTATAAAACTTTTGAGAGAGAAAATAAATTAAAGGTTCCTTTAAAATAAAAAAGTAAAAATCACTTCTGGACGATCGAAACTCTGCCACTTAAAAAGTTTTCAGAATCCCCAATATAAGCCTTGTAAAAGTAAATGCCATTGATCAATTCGCTGGTGATCAATTGGAGCCCTCTCGCTTCTCCTGCTG
>CALIAG010000015.1 GCA_938041325.1 uncultured Saprospiraceae bacterium
TCCCCGCTTCTTTATATTCCGATACTTTTTTCTTAAAAAAATCAACTTCTTTCTCAATCATGTTATCCATACCTTCTGAATTAAGCCGCCAAATTAGTAAAATATAAGCTCCAATCTAAGAATTCATCCAAAGATTACTCACTTTTTTTATATGATGAAAACAACATACAAACACCCCTTCATGTTCTATTTTACCCCTTCCTCAAAAAAGAAACACGAATTCCCGAAAACCAAAAGAATCACGCTATTCGAAAACCAAAAGACACACGAACTCCCGAAAACCGAAAGAATCACGCCCTACCGAAAACCGAAAGACACACGCTATTCGAAAACCGAAAGAACCACGATATTCGAAACCCTACCCCCCAGTCTTCCGATAATCCTCCAAACTCAACCCATCAACCCGTTTCTTATAATTCCCACGAATCTTATCCGTTTCCGCCTTAGCTTTATCCGTTATCACTTCCGTCCTTTTCTCATAATCCAAATAAATTTTATCGACTTTCTTATCCGTTTCCTTTTTTAATTTATTAGATGCAAGTTCGGCCCCCTTCTTTTTGAAAATATTATTACCAGCATTAGCGACCAACTTATCTGCTTGCTCATACCCCAATTTCTTAGCAAGTTCCGCTTTTTTCTTCCCTTCATCCAATAAGCTTTGTCTTTGCTTTTTGGCGGCAGCCATAACCGCAGCAATCTTCTTCTCCATTTCAGCATTGAGTTTAACCTTTTCTGCATCCAAGCGAGCTTGAGCATTATCCTGGATATTATCAATTTTATCATTAATAATTTCTTTGCCAACATCAACAATAGAAGCCCCTTTTTCTGTACCCAATAATTTCATTTTCACCTTAGGGGATTTCATACTTCCTGTCAAATCAAATTGCACATTTATGAACTCACCAGCTTTAAGATTGATCCCCAACTTCCCAGCCTCTTTTTCTAAGAACCCAATTCCTTTAGTGGCAACTTTACCAACACCAGATTTTTCCAACATCGCCCTTGGCACCTTCGCCTTGACAATATATTTCATGGCCTCATCAAAGCCATGCGTTCCTCCGATATTAAAATCAATGTCTTTGTATTTTGTATCAAAAGGTTTTACTTCTACTTTTCCGTTTTTCACCTCGACCCAATTCTTGGTGTCCTTAATAGACATAGTTTTTAAGAAATCAAGATTCAACAATCCGCTCATCTTTTCAACCGGTTCGAAATTTTTAAGCACACCGTTTATAGTTTGGAAAAAACCATCGACAGTTAGCGTACTATAATCAGGACTCAAATCTTTACCAAGCAAGCCGTTGATTTTTATATCCGTATTGAAATTTCCTTGGATAAATTTCCCAATAGGAGCCAGCGTTTGGAAAGTGTTTAAGTCTTTAAAAGCTTTTTGAAAATCAAAATTTTTGACATTTACGTCAAGATCAAAACCCGGTTTATCAATATTCTTTGTATCATAAATGCCATTCATCGCCATAGTTCCGCCTAACATTGAAGACTTACTATTTTTGATTTTTACTGCTTCATCTTTAATCAACAGATCACCAGATACTTTCCTCAAATCCAGATTAGTATACTTCAACTTATCAATCTTTGCATTAATAGCAATATCCATTCGTTCTGGGATAGGCACAGGCCCTAGATCTTCTTCTCCAGCAATCTTCTTCGCTGCCCCTTGATCGCTTTCATTTGGATCCTCCATGAATTCATTCAAATTCACGAACCTAGAGTTTATATTGATTTTTCCCGTCAAGTCTTTATTCTCGTAGAGGTAAGGAAAGAAGTTGCCAATTTTACCAGATCCTGAAAAATCAGAACTCCCAAGATCCGTTTTAAACTTAGTCAAAGAAATATCGTTTGCAGTTAAATTTCCATTGATTTCAAGGTTATCAAGCTGATAATCCAAGTAATCCATTTTCGTAACAATCGCTGCAACGTCAAAATCAAAACGATCGAAAACAGCGGATTCTGCTGTGGAGCTTTGCGAAGAGGCTTCCTCCGATGCGGTTTCTTCAGCTAGCCATTCATTTGCGTTAAAGTAATTGGATCGGATATCCAATTTTCCACTTAACATTTTCTCAGTTGAAAAAAGAGCAAGGATATTATCAACACTTCCTTTCGCTAAAACATCACTGTCACCAAGCTTCGCTTCAAAGTTTTTAATCTCTGCATTTCTTGGATTGAATGACATATCCATGTCTTTTATAAATACAGCAGGTAGACCTTCCGTTTCATAATGAATTCCTTCAATTTTTAAATCACCTGACATATCAATCTTTTCATAATCTTGGCGATCAATGGCAGACATACTGGTCTTGGTTACAAAATCCGCGGTAAGCACTCCATCCAGTTTTTTCACATCTTCTAATGGAAAAACTTTATTCAATTCAGCCATTTCAATGCGACCTTTTAAATAAGCATCTACATAGGGATCCGAAATAGGATTGGACACATTCAACCTTGCTTCTATCGGCTGGCCACCCATATTCATTTTGAAGTCAGGTAGGTCAACCGTTATGTTGTCAAATTTTCCGCCTGGTGTTTTAATTTTAGCTTTCGCAAAAATGTCCGTAACGCCCAAAGGCAAACTCGGATATTTAAAATCTGCTTGATCGATATCTAAATTAAGTTCAAATGCAGGTGAGCTTTCCCGTTCCGCATTATAATTCCCTTTCACAAAACCATTAAAAGCCAATTGTCCATTAGCCTTTACATCTGAAAAATCCTTGGTATAAGCAGCAGGAACCAAAGACAAGAAACTCTTGAAATTGTTTTCGGGTGCATCAAAATTTAAATCAAAATTATAATCACTTCCTTTAATAGATACGAAGCCTTCAGACTTCAACAATAAATCATTCAACACAATTCGATTGTCCTTCAAAGTGAATTTCATGCGATCCATATCCGCATTCAAAACCACCTTCATGTCTCCCTTAGCTTTTGAAATATAATTCAAACCATTATATCCAACAGTAATGCTGTTTATTTTAGTCGTAGTTTCTAAGTCATAAACCACTTCGCTAAAATCACCTTTACCGCTATGATTCAAATCCAATAGTTCCAAATAAACCCGTCCAGGTCTGTCATTATAAATGATATTTCCATTTTCTATATTATAATCTTCCAATTCAATTTGAAAAGAACCAGCTTCTGACTTCTCTTCCACAGCTCCTTCAGTAGCCTTTACAATATCATAATTGGTCTTACCATCTTTTAATATTTGAATATTTACATTTGGCTCAATAAGGGAAATACTGTGAATTTCAATCGGACGATCCGTTTTGATAACAGACATCAAATCAAGTTGAAAACGAATGCCTTTTGCTTCTACCAATCTCGTCCCTTCAAAATCATCAATACCATCCACCACAAAATCAGTCAAACTGAAAGTAAATGCAGGAAAACTCCAAAGTAAGGACAAATCAACGTCTTTAAAATCTACCTTAGCATTGACCTGATTATTCAATTCAGTTTTTGCTTTTTGAACCAATTCATCTTTGAAAAAGTAGGGAATGGCTACAACAGCAATGACCAACAACAGAAGAAGAACAAATACAAATTTCAAGAGCTTTTTCATCGGTGCGTTATTTGTGTTAAATTTTACTTTCTATCCTGAATAGGATTCTTTCTTTTAAACGGATTTTAACAGAATTAAGGTTTGTTTTTACCGCTTTTTATTAAAACTGCTAATTTTGCTGCAAAGCTAGACATTTTTAAAGGCCTCAGTCGTTTTCGTCTTAACTACTTCCAATAAAATCAAAGACTTAGAGCTTCTTTACAAAACAGCTGACTCAATTAATCGAATGGGATTAACTGAATTGGGATATATACGTATTAGGACGAAATTCTATATTTTGAGTAACAAACTGGCTTTATCCAATTCGTTTACACGGAAACAATTGTCATTTTGAATCAAAAACCGCCGACCCTTTGTCACATTAGCCATCAATTTAGGCATGTCTATTGTATATATCATAGGGTAATACAAAATGGGGGTAAAAGGAACAAGTAAGGAATACTAGTCAAAATAACCCACTTTTTACCTTAAATTTGGTTCATGCTAATCATAAAATAAGTAAAAGGTAAACTTAAATACTTTCTTATTTTTAAATTGCACTTCACCTACAAAACTCCAAAGAATAAACTTCAGCATGATTTATAAACGGCTCTTATTTTTCGTTTTTTTATTCCTCAGTTTGAATACGATTCAAGCACAAATGGTTGAAAAAGCGGAAAAACGCAAAAAGAGATATGTTTTACTCCCAGCAACAGCTTATACTCCTGAAACAGGCCTGACTATCGGCTTGATAGGCGATCACTTTTTTGACCTTGCTTACGGAGACGCAAATACTCGAATGTCTAAAGTCAGTTTTGCTGGCATCTACACAACAAAAAAACAATTATATCTACTAGGAGAGTGGCTCCTTTTCACTCCTGAAGAAAATTACATTTTTCAAGGGCAAATCAAATATTCCAAATTCACAGATCGAAATTACGGTTTAGGTAATAATACAAGTCAATTGGTTGTAGAGTATGAACCTAAGGCAAATAGACTGGATACCTTAAAGTTTGTCAATTATGATTTTAACTTTTATGGGATCAATGGATCATTTATCAAAAAGATCAAAAAGTCCTTCTATGCTGGACTAATTTATGACTTCGAAAGGACATATAACTATTCGAATCAGAGAGACAGCGTCAGTTTTATCAATGATCTTCCTACTAACATAGTGCCTTTTAACGGACATCGTTCAGGGATCGGGATTAAGTTAACTTATGACAATCGAAAAAATGTCAATAACCCAAGAAAGGGTACTTTTCTTCAATTAAACAATATCAATTACAATTCGATCTTGGGAAGTGATTTCAATTATTCTGCATTAACGCTAGATGCAAGACACTATATCAATACTTATAAAGATCAAACTTTAGCATTTCGTATTTTGTGGGACCAACGCTTCGTCGCTTCTGATCAGCAAATTCCTCTTAGAGGATATGCAACAGCTGGTGGAAAAGATTTTGCCAGAGGATACTTTGAAGGAACGTATAGAGACAAATACATGGTGGGATTGCAAACGGAATACAGAGTTCCATTGTGGTTGGATGAAAATGCCTCATTTTGGAAATTTTGGAGACGACTAGGTATCGTTGTCTTTGGGAGTGCAGTACAAGCCCAAGGAAATTATAAAGATTTTTCGGCTGATCAATTTAATTTCGCAGTCGGAGGCGGATTAAGATTTATGCTAGATACCCAACCACGCGTAAATGTAAGAGTTGACTATGGTGTAGGTCTAAATAAAGAGGCCAGTTATACTGGAAGACAAACCGGACTATATTTCTATTTAAGTGAAGCCTTTTAATACAAGCTTTTCCTAGGACAAATCACTGTCTTAATCCTAAAATAGTTTTATTCCTCAAGCCGTTGTAGTAGAATATTAATTTGTACTTTTGTCCCAAATTAAGGGAGCAAAGTAGTTTCAGTCTTGGATTAACACCTAAAGGAGTAACCAATATTGAAATGAAAGACGAACTTTTTCAAAGTAACTGATTGTTTTGAACAGTTGCTATTTAAGTTGATTTAAAATAGGATAAACTAAAATCTGTGATCCAATTTAAACAGCTTTTCACTAAAATAAAATATACTAAATGAGCATAGAGTTGATGGATTACCAAATAGTGGAGACAGCAGAAGCATTAGAAAACTTTCGAAATGAAAACAAAGACATAGAATGGATTGCATTTGATACAGAGTTTATAGGAGAAAAAAGATACAAAACGCTGCTTTGCCTGATACAACTGGCAACAGTAAATGGATATTATTTGATCGATCCGATTAAATTGGAATCCATAGATCTCCTTTTAGAAGTCCTTCAGGATCCAAAGATCAAAGTTCTTACCCATGCAGGAGAGAATGATTATCGTCTTCTTTATAAAAATTATGGGATTTTACCTCAAAACATATTCGATGCACAAATAGCTGCAGGTTTTGTTGGCTATAAATACCCTATTTCATTTCGTAAGCTAGCGGAAAAAGAAGCTGGAGTACGACTAAGCAAAGGCTACACCGTTTCTGATTGGCAAATTAGACCCATCAACGCGAAGCAAGTAAAGTACGCTTTGAATGATGTTATTTATTTGTATAAAATTTGGAAAAACCTTTCAGCAAAATTGGAGAAAGCCGGCCGCTTAGAATGGGTCGAAGAAGAGTTTGCAAGACTTTCTACTCCAGAATACTATTACATAGATCCCAACAGAGAAGCGTTGACCAATAGTTTGATCCTTGGCCTCAATGTCCAAGAGCAAGTATTCTTAATCAGAATATATGCTTGGAGAAGATCAGAAGCGGAGCGAAAAGATTACTCCAAAGAAATGGTTTTGCCAGCAAAATATATAGGCCCAATTGTAAGAAATATCAATTCAGGCAAAGCTGCGCTTAAAAACCACAGACGAATTCCTAAACATATTTTGGAAAATTACTGGGAAATGTTCAACAGGATGTTTCAAGATTCTCCAACAGACCAAGAAAGAGAAATCCTTTCAAAAGTAACACAAAATCCCAATGAAAATCCAAAGCATGACACTTTAATGGAGATTTTATATCTACTGATTAAGTACCAATGCCACAAGGATAACCTTGCACCAGAATTACTACTGGTAAGGTCAGAATTTAAAAAGATGAAAGCCGATTTAAGTTATTTTGATCACTCGCTTGATCGCGGTTGGAGAGAAATTTTCTTAGGCAAAGAAATGATCCATTGGTTAAAACAAAGATCGCAATTGGAAATCCAAATGGTCAATGGAGAATTTAAGGTGATGCTAAACGAAGGTTAAAAAGATTTCTAGATGTTAGACTTCTAGACTTCTAGACAGTCTTACAGTCTTGTAGTCTTAACATCTAACCCTCTAACAGTCTAACCCTCTCACATCTTCAATAACCGAATCCACCATATTCATCTTAGATAAATTGCCCATTGACAATAGCCGAATGGGCCAATTTTCTTTTAGTTTAAAAGCCTTAAATATCTGCTTACTATTCATTCCTGCTTTATAAAAACCAGCTACTTTTGAATAGAACTCCTCAAAGAATTCTAGTTTCTTTTGCAGCTTTGCTTTTCCCAATTCAAATTGCGGATTATGCCCGCAAAGTAAAACATCAAAATCCAAAGTTAATATAGTCTTAATCGATTCAATTTGCTGGGCCATACTTTCTCCTTTTAAAAAATAGGAAATATAATAGTGAACATATAAATCTGAAGAAAACAGCCAACGCTTGTTTGGCTCATAAAGAGCAACCATGTCAATGGCATGACCAGGAACAGGAATGAGTTCAAACTCATAATTCCTAGTTTTTAAAACACTGTTAATTGGTTTTATATCGTGAAAGGCCGGACGGTCTCCCCATACTACATTCTGTGCGCGACTTATCGCGGGAGGATTTTTCATGATCTCCGAGCACAATTGAGATCCGTAAACAGGACAGTTAAAATGGTCAGAAATTTCTTTTACATTTCCTGAATGATCTTCGTGATGATGAGTAATGAATATTTGTTCGATAGGCCATCTCTTTACTTTTCGCAAGACTTCTGGCCGCATTCTAGATTGACCAGTATCTATTAACAACCCATCTACGTAATAGATATGAGCAATCATTTTTGGCCTTGCAAATGGATGATATCCAAACTTACAAGCTTCTATCTCTTCAAAACTAAACTCCTTTACTAACTTCATTTCTTTTCGTATAAAGGGGATTTATTCCCCTTGATTCAAGTCGCCTAACGATTTACCACAAATACATTTGGTAAATTAACTGAATCTATGCCTTTTTAGGCATTATAAAAGTGAAATTAGTAAAATCTATTCTTATTAATCTTATTGAACGATAAGCTTCTTACTGACAACTCCTCGCTCAGTTTGAATACTTACCAAATAAACCCCGGCAACAAAGTCACTTATATCAATACTTCTCTGGACACTTTTACCACTAAATGAAATTCTAGTAATATCACGGCCAGCAAAATCGATAATTTTCATTTCCCCCTTGGTTTCACTTTCAAACGTGAATGCAACTTGAACCAAATCATGAGCTGGGTTTGGAAATAAACTGAAATTATTCAAAACATATCTTTCTTCAACACCAACTGGTATGGCTTCAAAACCAACAGATGTAGCAGTGCAGCCATTCTCATTGGTCGTTACAACGGTGTATATACCTGCTTCTGTGTATTCATAGTTGGGTTCTGTTGCTCCTTCAATCACTTGATTATTCAAATACCATTGATTAGATTCTGCCGGTGTAGTAAGCATCAATATTCCTCCATTCTCATTCAAAAGAGGAATTTGAATAGTACTTATTTCAACAAAGACTTCTTCAGTTTGAATAACACAACCAGCACTAGAGGTAATCACTGCACTGTAAATTCCAGCTTCAGACAAGCTAACTCCATCCTCGTTTCCGAGAACTGAATTGCCATTTAAAGACCAATCAACAAAAACGTCATCAGTCAATTCTGTAAATGCAAGTAAAATCGTTTCCCCTTCACAAAGCGTCAGGGTGCCTGATTGATCAAGCACTGCTACTGGAGCCTCAAATACACTCACTTCAACATCTACGGACACTGCAGAACAACCTTCACTCATTGCCGCAACAGAATAAGTTCCTGCTTCATTAACTTCTAAAGAACTTTCCGTTGCTCCATCAATAGCATCACCATTTAAATACCAAATGTATTCGTCGTATCCTTCCTCAACTTCTAACAGAGAAGAGCTTTCTGGACATATTGAAATTGGATCACCTTGGATGCCTTCAACATTTGGAAGATCGGTAACTCCAACGGTCACCTGCTCTGACAATACCATGCAATGTCCATTGCTAACTTCTGAAAAATATAAACCAGTTTCTGAAGCCAATATGGAATGACCAGTCTCCGTTTCTATTTCTGATCCATTTTGATACCATTTGTAATTTTCTGCTTCATCACTAACTGCTATTTCAACTACATTTTCATCACAAATTGTAGTGTCTTGACCAGCAATTAAAGTACCATCAGGATATAGTTTAGCAGTAATAGGATCAAAAGTAATCGCTGTTGCCTCCAATACATGCAAACCTTCTGTAACATCAGAGGCTAATATCAAACCGGAAGGCAAATAAGGATAAGCGCCCCAATTGCCCTCAAATCCTGAATATTCAGTATTTCCAGGTTGAGTATCGTAATAAGCAACCTGCTGTGGAGCCAATGGATCACTGATATCAAATATTTGTAAACCATCATGGTAATAAGAGCAAATCACATAATTGTCTCGAATGTAAGGATTGTGCGGTCTGTTGTTAACATGTTCAGGAGCCAATAGAGGGAACTTAAAGGTATTCACTACACTTAGACCACCACTGGCAACTTCACTCAAATCAACAACTCCTAAAGGCAAGCCAATGGGAACCTCCTCAGCATAAATGGCATATTGTCCATCATCCGTCACCCAGCTACTGTGATTATACCCGCCAGTTACAACTGAAGAAATAAATTGCGGCAATTCAGGATCTGTAACGTCCCAAAGATAAAAACCAGCATATCCATGCGATGCATAAGCAATATTATCTCGAACAAAAATATCATGTATGTATCCACCACCTGGAAGCTCAGGATTCGCAAGTAGGACAGGTTGATCTGGGTTTTCGTTAAGATCTAGAATTACAATATCCCCTCCAGAAGCATTTGAACCCACGACATAAGCCCGTCCAGTTGCTTCTTCTATATAAATGTTGTGTGCCTTTGTAAAGAACTCCGAACTATGATAGGTTTGAGTGACGGAATAAGGCAAGTTGCTCAGATCAAAAATCATCATACCTTCACTTCCTCCATCCGAAACAGCGTAAGCCCGATCTTCGAAGACCTTCATATCTCTCCAAATTACATTTTGACCACCAGCAAAACTTGCAATCTCCACAGGACTGCTGGGATCCAATAAACTGATAAAATGAACATATCCTGCCGAGCCCAAAATTGCATATTCGATTCCATTGCAGTCGACATAGCCCCAGACATCATTAAACTGAATTCCACTTGCAGCAGGAAGGCTATCAACTTCCCAAACGCCAATCAAATCCATATTCAAGGATCCTTGGGAAAACGAAGTGAACGACAAACAGCTGATTAACAGGCAAGTAAATAAATATTTCATAGAATTTCTTATTAAATATGACCGGTTTGTAGCGTAAATTTTAGAAATCAACTACGCTTTATAAATTTAATTAATCTTTTACTAATAAAGTGCCAAGCTTGAGCTATCTCGATTCATTTTCGCCAAAATGTGACGCTTTGTTCAGTAATTTGTGGTTTTCTGTAAAAATGAAAACTATGGCTGACTTCTACGCGATAATAACTTTTCCTATATTTGGGAGAAATGCGGGGAATTTTCGCCTGTTAACTGCTTAAATCAATTTTATAGCAAAGATGGATCAACTCTTAGAAGTTAAAAATTTGAGTACCTTTTTTGAAACGGAAGAAGGGACGGTTAAAGCTGTTAATGATGTGAGTTTTAACATAAATAGGGGAGAAACAATTGGAATTGTTGGGGAATCAGGTTCAGGAAAATCCGTAACTGCGCTTTCTATCATGAGACTGGTCCAGGAACCACCTGGAAAAATTAAACACGGAGAGATCAATTATTTCTCAAAAGGACAGAATCCAGTAGATCTGTTAAAACTCACTGAAGATCAAATTCGAAAATACCGAGGCAACGCTATTGGAATGATTTTTCAAGAACCAATGACGTCATTGAATCCCGTATTCCGCTGTGGAAACCAAGTTTTGGAAGCGGTGGAATTACATATGGACTTGTCCAAAGAGCAATCTAAGCAAAGAGTCATAGACCTTTTTGCTAAAGTTCAATTGCCGGACCCAGAGCGGATTTATCGATCTTACCCACACGAACTTTCTGGTGGTCAAAAACAGCGAGTCATGATCGCAATGGCGATGTCCTGTAATCCAGATTTATTAATTGCAGATGAGCCCACCACAGCCCTTGATGTAACAGTACAAAAAAGCATTATAGAGTTAATGGATGCCTTAAAAAAGGAGACGGGGACGGCAGTGATGTTCATAACACATGACCTAGGCGTTATCTCTGAAATTGCAGATCGTGTTATTGTGATGTACAAAGGTAAAATTGTAGAACAAGGTCCATTGAAAGCTATTTTTGAAAATCCGCAACATCCATATACCAAAAGTTTATTGGCTTGTAGACCACCACTGGATTACCGCTTGAGAAAGTTGCCAATTGTTTCAGACTTCATGGCCATCAGCAAAGACGAAAACGGAGAATTGTTGTTAACTGAAAAAGACCAGAATGCACAAGAACTGATTGATAAATTCAAAATAACAGAAAAAGAAACAACTGAGAGATATGAAAAATTAATCCATCAAGAACCCCTTTTAAAAGTAGATAGTCTAAAAACATGGTTTCCAGCTACCAAAAATTTCTTCGGCAAACCCTTGACCTATGTGAAGGCCGTTGATGACATTAGTTTTGAAGTATATCCAGGAGAAACACTCGGCTTAGTAGGGGAGTCTGGCTGTGGAAAAACAACACTCGGCAGGACAATTTTACGGCTCACGCAAGCTCAATCAGGGAAAGTATGGTACAAAGGCCAAAACTTGCTAACCCTTTCCGACAAGGAAATGAGAGCACTAAGAAAGGAAATTCAAATTATTTTTCAAGATCCTTATTCTTCGTTAAATCCAAGAATTACAATAGGAAATGCCATCAAGGAACCGATGACCGTTCATGGGATTTTAAATTCTGATCAGGAAAGAAAAGCAAAGGTCAATGATCTTTTAAATACCGTTGGACTTAGTGATTCTCATTACGATCGCTATCCCCATGAATTTTCAGGCGGGCAAAGACAACGCGTGTGCATTGCCAGAGCCTTAGCTTTAAACCCTTCGTTTATCATTTGCGATGAATCTGTTTCAGCACTTGATGTTTCTGTTCAAGCACAAGTCTTAAATTTGCTTATCGATCTAAGAGAAAAGTTCAACCTGACCTACATTTTTATATCCCATGATTTGTCTGTTGTAAAATTCATGAGTGACCGGATGATCGTAATGAACAAAGGCAAGATCGAAGAAATGGGTAAAACAGATGACATCTACAATTCTCCTTCAAAATCTTATACCCAAAAACTAATCGACGCCATTCCAAAATAAAAAGCTTCACTTTTTAAAAAGAAAATATTATTTGATAAGTTATCCACGTCCACTTTTTGCGCAAGCAAAAAGACCTTCTGTGTCCTTCTTCACGTCCTCTTTCACGATATAAAACTTAAGTGCTCTTCCGTCCCTTCCGCGGTTCATTTTTTTCATCCACGTCCACTTTTTGCAAAAGCCAAAAGACCTGCAAAACAAATAAGCCCCTTGCCCAAAACAAAAACGCCTTTGATCATAGACCAAAGGCGTTTTAACTATTTGATTATAAATCAAATTTATTTAGCAACAACAAATTTTTGAGTATTAGTTCCTTCTCTCGTTTCAAGAGTTAAGAAATAATTTCCAGCAGGGTAGCTAGAAGTATCAAACTCATAAGTTGCATTTTGTACATTCTTTTCAACCAATGATTTTACAATTCTTCCACTCAAATCAGTGATTTGAACTTTTACAACGTCAGAAGCATTTGCCAATGTTAATTGCAACTGAACATAATCATTTGCCAATGTTGGATTTACTGTAAATTTATCATTAGACAATAATTCTTCAGTGCTTGTAAATACAAACCCTTCAGTATGCAATCTAACAACTGGGTGAGGTCCACCGTGAGGAAAACCAGGCAATACAGTAGCAACATCATTCCATTCTTCCCAACCATCAACTTCAAATGTTCCTTCATTGTCATTACCGAATCTGTAGATTGAACCAAAATTCGGGAAATTCATGCCACCAGCTGTAGTCCATGCTGGAGGATTTGGAGATTGATTAACTGCAAATCCAGGAGTCTCAACGGTTACCAAATAAAGTGTACCACCATCTATATCTGCTGGAACATCAAATTCAATAGTCAATAATTCATTAGGACTTTCATTTCCTGTAATTTCATATTGAGCAGCAGTAATAACTTGTGAAGGAGGGAAATCCAATATGTCAACTGTACCACTCGCATCACTATCTAAAGTACCGTCGCCATCACCATCAGCTCTATATACTTTTGCAATAACTACATCACCAGGGAATAAAGCCTGAGGATTCGCCAAACCAAAAGTTACACCAGTAGCTGTAGTAGCTTCTGCAGTTCTGTAAATTGAACCAACACCAGCTTGTCCACCATTGTCAATGTAGGCTTGGAATTCCATACCCATTCCAAATGTATTTACAACATTGCCATTGTCCAAAGCATACGTTTTGTCTTCAGTAACATCAAAAGTCATAGTAATAGACTCAGCCGCAATTGGATGATCAGGATCTCCAACATCTGTTGTAAATACAGCAGTGTAAGTACCAACTTCTGTAGGCATGTAAGTCTCATCAAAAGTGAAACCTTGCTCACCAGAACAGTTACCACCTAGCATATCGCATACAGCCTGAGCGTTGAAAAGTGTATCAACACTTTCAGTCAACATTGTAACAGCTCCAGAAGGGCTTGTCACTTCACAAGTTAATGTAACATCCGTCCAAATTACAGTATCAAGATTAGTAACAACAAGAGTAATGTCTTCTAATTCTGTTACTTGCTCAATAGGAGTTGTTTTTGCATAAGCGATTGCTGCATCATACATATAGTTTTGTGTATATGTCAATTCTACTGGTCCAGTGTTCAATACATTAGCAATGGCTCTTCTATCTTCCCAAGAAATAAAATCACCAGCAATAGTTACTGAATCCCCTACAGCTCCAGGTGCCATCCAAATCATACCACTGGTATGTGTTCCGATATCACGTCCAATAGGAGCTCTATTAGCAACAATACCTGCAGTTGCACCAGCTTCTTCCGCATTCAATAATTTTACACCAAACTCACAAGCACCACGACTAATAAAAGCCACTTTTCCTGCAACTTCAGAAGCATTTGAAATTGCTTCACAGCAATATTGCCCTGTAACTGAACTACTATCTGCATCTGTTGGCTCAGTCAAACCATCTGTAGCCCATGCTGTTTCATTTGTGAAACCTGGAGCTACTTCAAGTCCAAATTGAGCTACTTGAGCTTTAATTGTCCAGTCCATACTTGGAACATCAGTTTCAATGTTTCTACGGTGTGCTACTAATGTCTGAGCATCCAAAGTGGGAGCGACCATTAAAAAGAGCATAATAAGGCAAAATAACTTAGAGTAAATTTTTTCCATAATACCAAATTGTTTTGTTAAGTAATTTTAAACGTTAATTGAGTGACTTTGGCTAACGGAATAAGTTGATAACCAATAGGTTAAGCTCAACCATTACGGTTAGAAGTCTGAACATTTGTTTATTAAAGGCAAGTCTAAAGTTTGAAGATAATAATATCTATTTATATATAATATCAATTTGACTCATTTTCCTGTTTCTACTTAGAAGAAAATGTAGAATTCTACCTGAAATAATCGTTTTTTTCTAAAAAATTGGACCCAACTCTTCTATTGGAGCGAAGCAATTAAAGACATTTAGCATATTGAGCTAAAATAATAAGTATGAAAACTAAAAATCTTTTAAAAGCAGCTTTTGTTGGCCTTTTCTCAGTCATTTTGTCAACAAACCCTGTAAGTGCGAATAATTACTCAGTAGAAGATGTATTAGGGTATTGGATTCAAAAAGGCTATGGAAGAGTCATAGATGTCTCTAAAAACGAGATCAAGTTATATGACATTTGCAAAGTATCTTGCTTGCCTGTTGATAAATTTTCAAATGTAGAGATAGAAAATCAGCTTGAATTCCTAGCGGTCACAGAAACATCTTTCACCATGAAGATGGGTTTAAATATTTACCAATATGACAAATTAGATCAGCTCCCTGATTTATGTGCAAATTCGGAGGCATCAAATAAAAATGATCCTATGTACAACTTCGAATCCTTGTGGCATACCTTCAATGAGCAATATGCCTATTTCGAAACGAGAAAAATAGATTGGCAAGCTATTAAGGAAAAATACCGAAGCAAGATTACCAAAAACACTTCTGATTTAGAATTGTTTTACATTTTGGAAGAAATGCTAACGGATATGAATGATGGACACGTTTCGATTGAGGTTCCGGATAAGTTGAGGAAAGAATACACAAAGGACAAAAAAAAGAAAACCAAATTAAAGCTTAAAGATGGCGCAAAAAGAAAATCTGTAAATATTGATAGAGTATTTAAGGATATAAATGACAAGTATATCCCTAATCATAAATCTTTTCATTTCGGGAAAATTCTTTGGAGCAAAATAAAACCTGAAGTTGCTTATTTGAGAATAGATGCAATGGGATTAATGGCCAATTATGATTTAGGCGAAGGAAGCTCAAAAGGCAAAGCAGAAAAGATTTATACAACGAAGATGGAAGCAAGTTTAAATTACACAAAAGACGAAATTGACGGGACAAGATTCATCATGGACTCCATTTTTGCTGAGTTTAAAAACACGGAATCCCTTATAATAGATATGCGATTCAATGGAGGAGGATTTGATGAAGTTGCATTAGAAATGCTCAGGACTATTGCAACTACAGAAGCAAGCGTCTTTACAAAAAAGGCAAGAGATGGAGATGGGTTTACAAAAATCAACGAAGTTGAATTAACTCCAATAGAGAATTCCTATAAAGGGGATGTATATATTTTAACAAGCAGGTTTACGGCAAGTGCCGCCGAAATCTTCATGATGAGTTCTTTGGTTACCAATCCTAATGCAGTTAGAATCGGATCAAATACGGAAGGCATCTTTTCAGATATTCTTGAAAAGCAATTGCCCAATGGCTGGTCATACGGACTTTCTAATGAAATTTACTACACTATGGAGGGAGAAGACCTCGAAAATAAAGGCGTTGCTCCGAATCATTTTATTGATTACTCAGATTCTGGATACAAATTCATTTTACAATTAAAAACAGAAATGGAAAATGGGGGAGACCAAGCTATCGAAAAAGCTTTGGAACTGATCGAGAACAAAAAATAAGACACATGATTCTAAATATTGAAAAGTGATTTTACACTG
>CALIAG010000016.1 GCA_938041325.1 uncultured Saprospiraceae bacterium
TCATCACTTCGGACGAATTCCATTCGCAGCCATCCAATTCCGAATACTTTCTTTTTTAATTGCTGTGGCCATCAACTCTGGAAATTGATCGGGTGTACAAGCAAAAGAAGGAATACCCAGGCTGGCAAATTTTGTCGCAACGTCCTTGTCATATGCTGGAGCACCATCGTCTCCAAGAGCAAGAAGGGTAATGAACTGAGTCCCGGACTTTTTTAATGCAGAAACTCTTTTGATTAGCTCTCTTTCATTTCCTCCTTCATACAAATCACTAATAAGAACCAAGATCGTTTCACTTGGATTGGTGATCAAACCTTCTGTATATTTTAAAGCACGATTGATATCTGTACCTCCACCCAATTGACTGGCGAAAAGCAATTCAACAGGATCTTTTAATTCTGCGGTTAAATCTACCACCGATGTATCGAACACAACGAGATGCGTTTTGACAGAATTCAAAGAAGCCATCACTGCACCGAATACACTGGAATAAACCATGGAAGTGGACATTGATGCGGACTGGTCAATTAATAGGATAATATTTCGCAAAGCCTTCCCTTTTTTACCGTGACCAATTAAGTGTTCAGGGATAATCGTATTTAATTCTTTTTGGTAATGCTTGAGGTTGGCTCGGATGGTTTTGTTCCAATCGATTTCATTGTATTTTGGTCGACGATTTTTTACGGCTCTGCTCACAGAGCCTTCAATGGCTTGGCGAAGTGGAGCACGTAATTTTTTCTCCAATTCATCAACTACTTTTTTGACAACTTCTCTTGCTGTTTTGCGTGTTTTCTGAGGAAGGACTTTATTTAGAGAAAGGAGTGTGGCCACTAGGTTAATGTCCGGTTGGACGGCAGCAAGCATTTCTGGTTCTAATAGCATTTTTTCTAAACCAATTCTTTCCATCGCATCCTTTTGCATGACTTGAACGATTGAAGATGGAAAAAATTTACGGATATCGCCCAGCCATCTGTTTACGTTCGGAGAACTGCTGCCAAGGCCTCCTTCTCGTTCACCACCATAAAGCGCTTCTAATACATTATCCATTCCCTGGACTTCTTGTTCCAATGCTTCTTTTTCGCCTTCTTGTTCAGCTTTTTGCCCAAGAATCAAGCGCCATTTTCGTGTTTTTTCTTCCATATTTTCAAATTCACTACTTAATTCAAAAGTAAACAAAGGATTGGAAAGTAGGGGTAATTTCCAGCACAGAATACGCGTTAATGTTATTGAAGTTAAACTCAATGCTTGTTATTTTGTTGGTAATTAGATTCTATCAAATTTGTCTATCTTGCATTTTGGAATTTTAAAAACAAACAACCTGTACTAATAAACGTGAAAGATACGCTTGAGAAAGAATTTTCGGTTGAGCAACAAGAAGTTTTGAATTCGATCCGAATTTCAAGGATTATCTTACCTGTCTTGCTTGGTGTTGGGGTTGTTGCCTATCTTTTCTGGAAGCAAATAGATCCAAATGAATTTTCGGAAATTAATTGGACCTTACACACTTCTTTCTGGTTTTTTTCTTCTCTGGCCCTTTTGGTCGTTCGACACTTTGCATATGCTTATCGATTAAGAATTTTATCTGAAAAAGTATTTTCTTGGAAAAAATGCATTGAATTAATTTTCATTTGGGAGTTTTCATCTGCGGTTTCACCAACAAGTATTGGAGGATCTGCAGTGGCATTGGTCGTGCTTTCTCAAGAGAAATTGAGCACCGCTAAAACAACAGCCCTTGTCATCTATTCAGCAATATTAGACACCATCTTTTTTGTAGGAACTTTGCCCTTGCTATTATTGGTTTTGGGACCTCAAATGATTCGCCCGAATATTGAAAATATATCGGGTTTGATGGATGATAGATGGGGAAGGGTATTTTTATTTACATATGGCTTGATGTCTTTGTATGGGTTAGTGTTCTTCTACGGTTTATTTATCAATCCACAGACAATAAAAAGACTGATCAATTTTTGTACAAATACAAAATGGTTGAGCCGGTTTCGAGAGAAAGCGATTTCATTAGGAGATGACATAATAATTGCCTCTTCAGAAATAAAGAAAAAAAAGTGGGACTTTCATGTTGGTGCTTTTCTATCAACAGCTACCGCTTGGTCCTGTCGTTTTTTATTATTGAATTGTCTGATCATTGCTTTTGTTCCAGATACTTCAACACAGTTTATAGATCAAATGAATTTGTATGGGCGACTGCAAGCGATGTTTGTTATTATGGCTTTTAGTCCAACGCCAGGAGGAGCAGGTTTGGCCGAATTGGTATTCGGAGGTTTTGTACAAGATTTTGTTGGGCAAAGCGGAGTGGCGTTGATTATTGCTACTATTTGGCGATTGTTTACTTACTATTCTTACCTATTTATCGGTGCAGTAATAATACCCAATTGGATCAGAACGGTTATAAATAATAGAAAAAAGAGCAAAGCTCAGGTTTAAAAGACAGTTTGTCAATTTTATCTAAAAAGGAAGAACAATATTCCGTTCCACTTATTACTTTCAAGATTAGTATTCCCAACAACATTAGTTAAACTGTAAAACCTAATCACGTGAAAAAAGCATCCAGTATCATTCTTGTTCTTGCAATTCTTGGTTTAGTCGGACAATATATTTACAAAATGCCTAAATACAATGATGGAGAAGTAGCACCTAACTTCGTAAATTATTTAGCTAATGGGGATTCTATTCAATTGTCTGACTTTAAAGGTAAAATGGTGTTGCTTGATTTTTGGGGCAGTTGGTGTGGACCCTGTAGACAGGAAAGCCCTGCTCTTGTGCAATTGTACAATAAATTTCATGGCAAAGAATTTAAAAATTTTGATGACTTTGAAATTGTATCTGTTGGAATTGAAACGAGAAAAGAACGTTGGCTAGGAGCAATTGAGAAAGATGGACTCTATTGGAAATACCATGTTTCCGAGTTTAAAAGATTGAAATCCAAAACGGCCTTGTTGTATGGTGTAAGAGAAATTCCTACCAAATACCTTATCAACCCTAAAGGCAATATAATTGGTGTAAATTTGCCTTTTGCTGAGTTAGATAAGATTCTTACCGAAGAACTTAAGTAACTGATTACAGTAAAGACGTTTTTCTGGAGATATTTGAATTTACCTAACAGGCGTAAGCCTCTTATGTCTCATAGAATTTTAACTTGTAACCATTATGTAGTCAAAAACTGACAAAATGGCCAGATTCTCTGTGTGGCAGAGAAATTGATACAGTTACATTATATAAACAATAAATATGTTCAAAAAAATAAAAGACGCAATGGGAAAAAAGGAAAATGCACCTGTTGAAAATGAAGAGGAGCTGACAGCAGAGAATGAAAACGAAGCAAAAGAAGCGGCCAAATCATCAAAAAAGAAGAAAAAATCGTCTAAGCAAGACAAAAACAAAGAGGAACTAGAAGAATCAAAAGCTCAGACGGCTGAATTGAAGGATAAATACATTCGTTTGATGGCAGAGTTTGACAATTATAAAAAGCGAACGGTCAAGGAGAAACTGGATTTGATGAAAACTGCCGCACAGGACACAATGTCAGCATTGCTGCCTGTGTTAGACGATTTTGACAGAGCCAAGAAAAATGCAGAAGATGAGTCAAGTACTGAACCTTTTAGTGAAGGAGTTATGCTTGTTTACAACAAATTAAACAGCATTTTAAAAGCAAGGGGTTTGGAAGCGATGGAAAGTACTGGCGAAGATTTTGACCCAGAATTTCATGAAGCTTTAACAGAAATTCCCGCTCCTACAGAAGAGATGAAAGGGAAAGTTATTGATACCATTGAAAGTGGCTATTTACTAAAAGAAAAAATTATTCGACACGCTAAAGTCGTCGTTGGGAAATAACCCTTATCCGGAATGAAAAATTTGGAAAAAGGGCAGCTTTGTTTTTTAAAGCAGCAATAAAATAATATGGCAAAAAGAGATTATTACGAAATACTTGGAGTAAGCAAAGGTGCTGAAGATACGGTCATTAAAAAGGCTTATCGGAAGATCGCAATGAAGTTTCACCCAGATCGTAATCCTGATAATAAGGAAGCAGAAGAAAAGTTTAAAGAAGCAGCAGAAGCGTATGAGATTTTGAGCGATGCGGATAAACGCGCACGTTACGATCGTTTCGGACATGCTGGAGTGAGTGGCAATAGTGGAGGTGGATTTGGAGGAAGTGGCGGAATGACCATGGAAGATATCTTCTCACAGTTTGGAGATATCTTTGGCGATGGAGGAAGTCCATTTGAATCTTTTTTTGGAGGAACGGGCAGAGGCCGAAGATCCAAAGGGCAAAAAGGATCGAACCTACGAATCAAAGTTGGTTTAACGATGGAGGAGATTTCCAAAGGCGTTACTAAAAAGATCAAAGTAAAAAAACAACTTTCTTGTAATACCTGTAGTGGTTCTGGAGCGAAGGATAGTGGATCTGTTTCAACCTGTTCTACTTGTAGAGGTTCGGGATATGTTCGTCAAGTTAAAAATACTTTCCTTGGTCAGATGCAAACCACAGTCCCCTGTCCAGGTTGTTCTGGTAGTGGACAAATTATCACTGCTAAGTGTGGTACTTGTAAAGGCGAAGGACGTTCAATAGGAGAGGATACGATCGAAATAGATATTCCTGCAGGTGTGGAAGATGGGATGCAATTGTCTTTAAGAGGACGAGGGAATTCTGGTTTGCGCGGCGGACCAAGTGGAGATTTGCTGATTAACATTGAAGAGAAAAAACACGAAAGCCTTCAGCGAGAAGGAATGAATGTAATATTTGAGTTGTACCTCAACTTTGCTGATGCTGCATTGGGTACTTCAGTTGAAGTGCCAACGCTAGAAGGAAAAGTGAAAATAAAAGTTCCCAATGGAACACAAGCTGGAAAAATATTTCGTTTGAAAGGAAAAGGATTGCCAGCAGTTCAGAGTTATGGAACTGGAGATCAACTTATTCATGTGAATATCTGGACTCCGAAGAAATTGAATGACAAAGAAACGGCTATGCTTGAGAAGTTGAGAGATATGCCAAACTTCGCACCTCAGCCAGGTAAATCTGAGCGAGGGTTCTTTGATCGAATGAAAGATTATTTTGCTTAAAACATTTGCTCTTGGCTTTTGGCCTTTTGGCCTTTAGCCCTCAGCTATAGTTAACTACCAAAAGCCAAGTGCTAATGTTTAAATTCCCTCACCTATTGTTTTTGCTTTTCGCATTTATTGGTCTGTCATCCTGCGGACCAGATTTCGTTTATGAAAAAAGCATTCCTATCGAAAATGAACAATGGTCTTATAGCGATACATTGGATTTTGAGTTTGAAATAACAGACACTTCACAATTGTACAACTTCTATCTCGATATAGATCACAGCAGCAAATATACCACTCAAAATATTTACCTGATGGTGTATACCAAATACCCTTCAGATAAAAGGATTTCCCAACAGCTGTCTATCAATCTTGCAGACAAAACAGGTGCATGGCATGGGAAATGTAGCTCAGAGCTTTGCAAACTCCGAGTCAATTTGCAATCCAAAGCCTTTTTTAACGAGCTTGGAAATCATACAATCACTCTTGAGCAGTATATGAGAGTAGATCCACTTCCAGGGATTAAAAACCTAGCATTGAGAATAGAAAAGTTAGCGGGCAGTCACCAAAAGTAAAGCGCTTCTTCTTGTACTGATTTTTACTTTCTTTTCCTTCCTCAGTTTAATTAACATATTTTCTTTCCACAATCCTTTTCCATTCCCTAAATTAAGGTTTTGAACTTCAAAGCTTTTTCTTGTGGGCAACAAAAAATACATTGTCTTTCCGCTTCTTTTATGTATAGTCTGTCTTGCAATTTTTTGCAAGCCCGAGAAAGCGGTATTGAATAGTGAGCCTACTCCTAAGTTCCTCAACCTTCACGATACGACCCAATATGTGGGCATGACAACTTGTAAAAGCTGCCATGCTAATGTGCACAACACTTTTATTGAAACAGGAATGGGAAGGTCATTTGATTTGGCAAGCCGAGAAAAAAGCGATGCAAGGTTTGACCACAATGCATTGGTTTATGATCAAAAATCTGATTTTTATTATAAACCTTATTTTAAAAATGACAAAATGTATGTCCATGAGTTTCGATTGAACAATGGAGATACTGTGCATTCCAGAACAGAACAAATTGACTATATAATCGGCTCCGGTCAGCATACCAATTCTCATATCATTGAAGAGAATGGTTTTATTTATCAAGCTCCAGTCACCTATTATACCCAAGAAGAAAAATGGGATATGGCACCGGGGTTTGAAAATAAAAACCT
>CALIAG010000017.1 GCA_938041325.1 uncultured Saprospiraceae bacterium
TCCTACAAAGCCGTTGAGTGATTCGAATAATTATTTGTCGCTTGAGCCAGTATGGCTTTTAGAAAATGATAATGATTATTTTGAACATGTTGGGAAGCATATAGTAATTGATCACTTTGATATTGGTCAAAATCCATCAAATTCTAATATAGATGATTGTGGAGCACATGTAATAGGTATGGACCAAAATTCAACAACCCAAGGCTTTTATCACCATGATCTTCAGTTTTCAAGTCTTATGGAAAATCCTGATGTAGGTGAAATTGAGAAAGCATTTATTTCTAGATATGAATTGTTTTGTTTAGTTCAGTATGCTGATTATATAGGAATAGTAGGGACAAGAATTTCTTCAGGAAATATTGTTGCATTAGACCAAAATAATCCAGACCAATTCATTCATGATTGTAATTTTGATTACTTTACCTATAGACTAATTGGTTTGAATTCTTTTAAATGCCATAAAGGTGATCCGCCTTATCCAAATGTTTATCATAAATCGAATTATCTCAAAAACACTGAAGAATTTAGTGTTTCAATCCCTGGAGAAACTTGGGCAACCCCTTGTCCACCTAGATGGGTATAATTAATATAGATATCAATTGTAGATATTTAGTTTGTTTCTTTGTTTTTTTCTCATTTTCTTTAGAATCCCAAGAGAGTGGTTTAAAGCTTATTGATAAAGGATACAATTCTTTTGTTGTTTATGAAAATGATAAGTTATGGATCAGTAGCGAAGGTGGGTGGAATAGTTATGATGGAGAAAGTGTAGAACAATATTTTATGAATGATGAGGCTAAGACATTATTAGGAACGTTCATTCAAAATAAATTTATAAAAGATAAGAACCAAATCCTGTGGTCAAGTACTTATAATTACCTCTGTTGTTTCGATCCAAAACTAGATGCCTTTTCGTCTTTTCAGCCCATTGTTGATGGTAATATTATTGATCATGAAATAAGATTAATCGATTATGATGTAAACACGCATTCCATTCTTTTTCGAGGTAATGAATCGATCTGTAAGTATGATATTGCTAAAGAGCGTACGACTGTTTTGAGTTCAGAAGACAAGACACATGGTGTAGTGTTTTTAAATGAGAAGAATTCTGAAGAAATAGAATTCTATGCGAGTCCATATATACTAGGCCAATACCTGGAATACTGGTCAATGGAAGATACAGTTGAAAAAAAGCTGAAAATTGATTTTTCTCTCTGTAATAATATATTGAGTTCGGCTTTAATTTCTGAAATGTTTTATATCGGTGATGACATTTGCTTGCTTTCGAATGTAGGTTTAATAAAATTAAATAAAAAATCACCTTGCAATTCTTCTATTTACTTGGAAGGGTATAAGCTAATTAAAAGTGTCATTGTTGATGGGATAATAATTATGACCAGTCATGAATTAGGTCTGGTCTTATTTGATGTGTCAAAAGGAAAACTGGTTGCAACATTGGATAATAAATCAGAAGCACTGCCATTATTGTCTAACAATCCAATTGAAATTGCTTTTGAAAATAACGAGTTGATTATCTCCTATCGAGATATTGGAATTCAAAGAGTTAATCTGTCCAGATTGAAAACTATCATCGAATTTGGAAATGAAATTACTCCAGTTGTTAAATCGACCAAGATATTATCCAATGATTCAAGCCTTGTTTTTTTAAATGATAAACGAGAAGTCTTTCAATATGATGAGAATGGTTTGTTAAAACTAGATCTTAGCATAGAACCTACAATGATATACATACAAGATTCTGAGTTGTATGTAGCCAATGATTCTGAAATATGGTCTTGGAATTTAGAAACAATGACTAGTAAATTTTTATATAAAAGTTTAGGATTTAAAATACAAGAATTTTCTTTGACTGATAATTCTAAACCTTACTTCATAGCCAGTGAAAATATTTATAATCTAAAGGGTGCAAATATCACTTCTGACTCTTTAAGTTTCATTAAAGATCAATCAACACATTTTGCTAAAATTTCTTCCAATAAAAATATAATCTCTACGACTTCGGATATTTTTATTGGGAATGCTGCGAATTATACAAAAATTCCAACTAGCTCTTACATTTATGACATGCATTATTCCATAGATAAAGAGGAATTCTTACTTGCATTAGGCGATGGATTAGGAATTGTTGATTTGAATACTAACATACTGCAAAAGAAAAGCATACATGGTCATTCTGTCGATGAAATAATTGATTTCTACAATCAAGGCTATCTTCTAAGAACTCCCAAAGGCCTCTACCACCTTAGTGCAGATTATGACACACTCAAGCTAATAACTCCTGAAGAAGTGTCAAGCTGTGCACTCTTTCAAGATAAACTGATCTATGCCGCAGAGTCAGGTATTCATACCATCGACAAACAAGAGATTGCCCAAGATATTCAAGACGCAATATTTATCAAATCAAGCACTGTTCCATACACAAAAAATGGAGAGGCATATACTTTTGAATATGGTTACAAAGATCCACCCCTTGAAATCGACATTACAAGTACTCAAATAAAAAACAACGAGATAGGAACGTATACTTACCAAATAGAAAACTATAATACTTCTTTGCAAGAAAATAGAATAAGAGAAGATATCAAGCTTCCAATCTTACCAGAGGGTAAATACCATATCAATATACAAGGATATAAATCAGACAGAACAAAAGCAAATGAATTGAAAGTGCATATAAATGTAAAAGGGCCTTTTTGGAGACAGTGGTGGTTTTATCTTTCAAGTTTAATTTTTATTTCCTTATTGATATGGAAGTATTTTTCAGTACGAACAAAAAGATTGTTGCATGATGCTAAGATGGCCGAAGAAATCCGTCAACTAGAAAAATCCGCCCTTCAAGCACAAATGAATCCTCACTTCATTTTCAATTGCCTTAATTCCATCCAGAGCTTCATTATGGACAATGACAAAGAAAATGCGATGGATTATTTGGGGAAATTTGCCCAATTGATTAGAGCAAATCTCAATGCCTCCATTGAGCCAAAAATATCACTCTTTGATGAAATCAGAATTTTAGAAAACTACCTTAGTCTAGAGCAATTGAGACTTAACAAAAAATTTGAATTCAGTATCGACTGTGCATCGGATATTGATGTGTATGAAACTTACATACCGCCCATGCTTATCCAACCATTTGCAGAAAATGCGGTAATACATGGCATGCGAGGCGTCAAGGAGAAAGGTGTCATTTCAATAAAGTTTTCTAAAATAAATACTGGCGTTGCGGTAAGCATTGTAGACAATGGGCAGCTTATGGAACAAAAGGAAAGAGTCAAAACACATAAATCTGTTGGGGTAGACATAACTAAAAAGCGATTGGCCCACATCAATCAAAGCAATGCAGACATCGTGAATGTAAACATAGATCATAGGGTAGAGGGTACCATTGTTTCTCTTACAATTGCCACAACTATTTAAAGTTTAAGTCAGGTTCCTAAAACCAAAAGTAAAGGAAGCAGTACCAAGTAAGAAGTCTGACTTACCACCTGAAAGGTTCCTCTTTCCATTAATAAAATCCCCCTTAGATTTACAATATAAATTATTAATAGTGAGCGTAGAAGCGATTTTATGGGACGGTTATAACAAAATTCAAGGCGAACTGGTCCTAGGGGCAGAAGCCTTGTCTTTTGTTCTTTCAGATTTTGGGAATACAGATCTAGAATTTGATCTTCCTTACAAGGAAGTATTAGGAATTGACATTCATCACATCTATGGTATATCCAGGCTTGGAATTCAAATTAATTCTAAAAATAGTAAACAGAATATATTTATCGTGGCAGATCCAAAGCAGGTAAGAGAAATTATCTTGGATTTAGTATTTAGTGATCCCTCACATGAAAATGATTAAATATTTACAAAAGCTTAGATAAATAAAAGACGCTGCTTCTCTTATTTTATTGCTTATCCATCTTTAATTCGAACAATTATTCCTGACTTTTATAATTTTAATTGGTTTAAAACAGTACCTTTATTTTAATGGATCAAATTCTAAAAATGAGGCGTTTTATTACCAGTAGACATTTTATATTAGCATCGTTACTTTT
>CALIAG010000018.1 GCA_938041325.1 uncultured Saprospiraceae bacterium
TTTACAACTTGAATATTTGAATCAACTGATGAAAAAGAAAGAGGTCCTTCCCAGGAGAAATCAAGATCATCCGTTGTTGAATTCGAGAAAATTGTTACCTGATTTATTGTACAATCTAAAGTATCATTCACCAATGGATTGATATCCGGGCCTATAGAATCTACCTCTACGTTTAGCATGGTTGAGGCGCTACAGCCTCCTAGATCCGTAACCGTTAATTCATAAGCACCTCCAACTGAAACAAATGGATTTTGGTCATTAGAAAGAAACATCCCGGGTCCTGTCCAACTAAAAGATACACTTCCATTACTTGAAGAACCTTCTAACTGCACCATATTTGTTTGACAATCCAAAGTATCAAAAACCTCAGCCATTACATCTGGCCTCAAGGTATCTGACTCTACAGTAAAGTCAACTTCATTTAGGCAAGCATTTTCAGATTGAACTTGTAGGGTATATGCACCTCCCTCCGTTATCGCTAAGGTAGAATCCATTCCAATTAATCCTCCATTGGATAACCATGCATAATTCAAATTTTGTGATGAGGAAACACTTGTTACTAAAATGAAAGGCGTTTCACAATCCAAAGTGTCTTGCACTAAAACACTAATATCCGGGGAGATCGTATCTGATAAAATATCTATGGACGAAGAATTTACGCATTCATTAGTAGCAATCACCGAAAGCGTATATTCACCACTAGTACTAACAGATGGATTTGCTAACATCGAGGTAAAACCATTTGGTCCCATCCAATTGTATTCCAAATCAGAAAAACTTGAACTCGAAATTATTGTTGCTTGATTATTCAAACAATCAATCGTATCCAATGTTGTCAATAAAAGGTCTGGTGGAAGGGTATCAATTACAACTTCCATCATTGCCGTTACCGTACAATCGTTAATGTCACTTGCGACCAAAGTATAAACCCCAGGATTTGAAACTGTTGGATTTTGCAGAAGAGAAGTAAAAGCGTTTGGACCTGTCCATTCAAAATCTAATCCTACATCAGTCGTTATTGCAGAAATTAAAACATCATTTCCAGAACAGTTTAATGAATCATCAACGGCCAAGGTTACTGAAGGTAAAAGGGTATCTGCAACAACAAATGCTTGTGTTGCATTTGAACAACCATTTGGAAGGAATGCGGTCAATTCATATAATCCTCCTTCCGAAACCAATGGGTTTTGTTGTGTAAAATCAAAAGCCCCTGGTCCCGTCCAATTGTAATTTGCATTTAAAAACGAACTTTGTCCAAAAAGCGTAATAGAAGGTGTTTCACAATCAATTGAATCATTTACAATAATGGAAACATCAGGTCTAATGGTGTCAATTTCAGCTTGTATACTTTCCGTTATGGAGCACCCACTACTGTTGGTAAGTGTTAGAAAATATTCTCCTTCCTGATTGACAATAGGATTTGGATCGCTTGAATTATTTATTCCCGGTCCCATCCATAAGTAGCTTGGGTTTGTTGTTGTGGTGATCGAATTGATCTGGACATTGGAGTTTGTGCAAGTAATGGTATCTGTTATTGTCAAAGTTAAATCTGGGGAAATCGTATCAATTAAAACTTCAGCCATTTCCATTGCATTACATCCGTTTGGATTATTTACCGTCAAGGTATAAAATCCAGGAACCGTAACTGAAGGCTCTTGATCATCAGAAGTAAAGGAATCTGGTCCAGTCCAGGAATAGGTAACCCCTGTAAGCGTGGAAGATCCAAAAAGAGTTACATTAGTGTTCAAACAATCTAAAGTATCGAGAATAGTGATTTGCGCATCAGGTATAAGTGTATCCGCAATCACAAGTGTTGTTACTAGTGACTGGCATTCATTTAGAGCAGTCGCTATTAGAGAATATATTCCTGCTGTATTTACAAGTGGGCGAGCATCGTTTGAATTAAACCCATTTGGCCCAACCCATTGATATCCCGTTATAGAATCTACACTTTGGCTAATTAGTTCTACTGATGATTGATCGCAATCCAGTGTATCAGGTAATAAAATTGAAACGACTGGATTAATTGTATCTAACGCTACAACGATTAGGGTATCTGCTGTGCAACCATTCGCTGCCGTAATTTCAATAGTGTAAGGTCCAGCAATGCCAGTTAAAAATGAAGAATCAGAAGAAGTGAATGTATTGGGGCCTGACCATGCATAAATATTTTCATCGACAGAACTACTGACTGACACCATGACTTCATTCGTTTGACAATCAATAGTATCCAATATCGGGATGTCGAAATCCGGAATCAAAGTATCTGGCACAACTAAAACAAAAGCAGTATCATAGCAATTATTGGCTGCTGTCACAGTCAAAATATATTCTCCTCCTTCACTTGCATCTACGTTTTGAAAAGTAGAGGTAAAACCGTTTGGCCCAGTCCAAGAAAAATCAGTATTTATTACCGAACTTTGTCCTTGGATAAACACCAAATTATTTCTACAATTTAAAGTATCATCAAATTGAATTGTAGCTATAGGGGCAATTGTATCTACAAGCACATCTATAGAAGCAGAAGCAGTACAAAAATTTTCGCCGGTTGCTTCCAGCATATAGCTTCCGGGTTGAGAAGTTGTTGGATTAGGGATTGTATCGTTAGACAGACTCAGTCCTGTCCAATTGTATTGGATGATATTCGATGCAGAAATGACATTTAATTGTGCAAGAGTATTTAAACAATCAATCGTATCAGCTAGTAAAGTCAAGTCAGGCGATATTGTATCAATTCGGACTGTGAATGATTCTTGAACAGTACAATCGTTTGGAGCCGTTCCTACTACTGTGTATGCTCCAGGAGTTTGTGTTGTAGGATTAGCGATCGTATCATTGAATCCACCAGGGCCTGACCATTGATAAGTCAATCCAACTGTGGTACTTGATGCTGTTAATTGTACCGTATTGGTAAGGCAATCCAAAGTGTCTCCTTCGAGCATCAAGGTAGCTACATCCTCATCTTGTATCACCTCCAATGTATCGGTACTTGTGCAAAAATTATCACCTGTGACAAAAAGAATATATTCGCCAGGATTGCTAACCAATGCATTTTGATTCATACTTGTGAAAGTGCCTGGACCTGTCCAACTATAAGTAACCAATAAAGAATCGGAGTTACCTAACAATTCAACAGAACTCATTCCACAATCTAATGTATCGTTTACTATTGCATTTGCGTTGGGATAAAATTGATTTAATTCCACAGTAACGCTGTTTGTATCCACGCAATTATTTGGTGCAGTGATAAGAAGTGTATATTCTCCGGGTTGATTTATTGTTGGGTTTTGTATTAAACTATTGAACCCCATCGGGCCAAACCATTCGTAGTTAACACCAGGGGTTATAGATTGACCAGTTAACTCAATGCTTGTGTCTCTACAATTAATTTCACCTCCTATAGCTAGGCCGTTCGGCGGTATCAAATCTCCTGATACGGCTGCAGTTGTTGTAGACGAACAACTTACTCCTCCGAGCGTATCCGTTAAGGTTAGTTCATAAGTACCTCCATCATTTATTAAAGCAATGACAGAATCTATTCCTTCGACCACTCCTCCCCCACCATTGCTTAGATGTGCCCATTCATAAACCGGATTTAGTGCTTGGGAAGTTGTTCCATTCAACTCGATTGGATTATTGGTACAACTTAATTCTAAAGGCATCTCAATATTCGCGATAGGTTCGAGGACTGTTAAATCTAAAATAACAAAACTATCGCAACCATTAAACGCAGGAAGTACAACGGTGTATATATCTGTTGAATTAAAATTGCTATTCCCAACTGGAAATTGCTCTCCAAAACAAATGACTTCTTGTAGGGGTGTGATGATAGAGTCAAGAACAGTAAGGTTTACGGTTAAAAAGGTATCACAAAAAAATGGCGTATTTATTCTGAGTGTATAAACACCAGTACTATCTAATATAGTCGTTCCAATATTTACTTGTCCTCCTGCACAGATGGTTCTATTCTCCGTTTTAAAAATGGAATCTTGAACAGTCAAATCCAAATTAACGATACTATCGCATTGGTTAAATGCAACAAATGGAATAACATAGTTTCCGGATGAGTAAAAAACGGAATCTCCAACGGTAACAGAATCTCCACCACAAATATTATCAACAATAAAATTTTCATTCGGTGGAAGTACTGTAAGATCTAGGCGAACAAAACTGTCACAGTTCTGGAAAGAGGGTAAAACAAAATCAATTTGCCCCGATTGAAAAACAGTATCATTTGCAATAAAGAGAGAATCTCCATTACAAATTACTTCTATAATTTCTGTTATTATCGAATCCCTAACGGTCAGGTCATATGTTACAATGCTATCACAATTGGAAGCGGAAGTAAATGTAACGTCATATAGCCCCGTATTAAAAAACGAAAAAGTTTCCACAAAAAGCGTATCACCTGCACAAATCGAAATGGTTTCGGCTTCTGTAATTTCATCCAAAACAGTCAAGTCTATTTGAACCGTGCTATCACAACCCTCAAAGGAATTAAAGTGCAGATCAAACAAACCATCTGCGATGAAAAAAGTATCTGCAATAAAAAAGCTGTCAGCAAAACAAATACTTGTATCAATAGCGGTGAAAATTTCTGCTTTATAAGATAAATCTATTTGAACAATACTATCGCAATTATTGACAGATTGAAAATCATAAACAAAAGATCCCCCTGTTTTAATTTCATCTCCATTATAAAAAAGTGTATCTCCAAAACAAAGTTCTTCTAATACAAAAGTAGTATCGTAATCTATTATTTCTACGGTAAAACAATTCAGGGTTAAATCAGCACAAAAACCTGGAGTTCCTGCCAAGAGATCTGCGCGCAATTGGGACAACAATAATGTCCCATCCGCCTCAGGAATATCTAAACTGTCATCTATAAAATAGGACATCCCACAAAGCTCATAAATTCCACCAGGAAAATTTCTAAGATCTGGCATAGTATCATATGCGATAATGGTGTCTTGATTAGAAATCACAAATGTATATTCGTATAAAGTAGTATCGGGTGGAGTATCGCTATAAGTTGATTCAACATCTAGCAATAAAAAGGGATCGGATAGGCAAACCGTTGTATCGCTGACATGTCCTAGATTTCCAGCATCTGCGTCACATACAAAGCAATTTAAGCCTGCGTCATCGCAAAACAAAACCGTAAAGTTCACCAATTGTCCGCCATTGAAAGGATGGTTATTGTCGACGGTAAGCGTCCAAGTGCCATCAATCGTACCCGTATTAAAATCTTCCAAATCTCCATTAAATGGATAATAGGAACCGGTATAATCTCCAAAGATAGACCAAGCTTGATCATTGTCCCAAGTCACATTAAATCCTGGATCAGGATTCGCGGCTTGTCCAGCTGGAAGGAAAAGTACATTCCAAAGAGCAAGGTTTGTAGAACCGATATTCGCGATCTGGTCGCCTACAAGCGTTACTTGCTGTCCTCCGGGTGAGGTTAAAACCATTTCTACCCCCCAAATAAAATCATGCGAAAATTCAACAATAACTCCGCAGACTCCTTGTCCAGGGTTGGAAAGGTCATTATTGGTCGATCCCAAAACCTGAAATTCAGCGTCAAAAGTAGTGCTTGGATCAATACTTACCCCGCAGGTGGTGCATTCACATTGCTGCCCTTTTAGACCGATTGGTCCAAAGAGTAGAAATAGAAGTCCAAGGATAAATAGTTTGTAGTTCACGGTCGTCTATAAATACGGATTTTGGTTATGACGGAAAGTTTTATAGTTAACAATACAAAGATGCTGGTTATTGTCTTGAAAAGGCGTGTTTTTAGGGTAAAATATTTGATTTTTCACTAAGAATTAGCTTATCGAACTGACGGGAGGGAATTACCAGGGATTCACGAATGATTCATCTAGCAAGAGTAAGAAACAAGTCTTAACAAAACCGATTAACTAAAAGAATCTCAATTTCACTTATGGACCTTATTTTGCTAAAAACATTGAAGAATATAACCGATCTCTTTTGTGATATAGCCTGTTTTAACATACATTTTTTATAAATTTGTCTTAAAATCACCTTAAAGGAAAAGAACAAGGCACTTTTATGCGTTTGTAAGCATAATCGTGAAAAGTGGGATGAATGCTGTAATTTTCATTGATACTAGATTCTTTTCATATTAAGTTCAAACACTTGCAAACTGACCTGGAATGAAGTTTTCTTATTTATTATGTCTTTTATTTTGTTGCTCTTGTATGGGTGAAAAGGGAAATCACTCGTCAAATCAACAGGCTACCGAAAAACAAGCGGAAGCAAAGTTTGTTGATCATACCTCACATGCCCATGATCATGAGCACAAAGTGGATACGACTATCCAAGATTTATTTCCAACAATTCCTCAACATTTATACGATAGCATATTTTATTTGAATCAATCTTTTATTGCGGATGGATTTGATTATCCTGTTGGAAAACCGAATGCGGATAATTATTATTTAGCACGAAGGTTTGGTGAGAAAAATCATTTAGGAGAAGACTGGAATGGCAGAGGAGGTGGAAATACTGACCTTGGAGATCCGGTTTATGCGATTGCTGATGGCTTGGTTACTTTTTCAAGAAATGTATGTTGCGGTTGGGGAAATGTAATTCGAGCAGTTCACCTGATTCCAAAAGATGGTGGATATCGGTATGTAGAATCTCTGTATGCACATATGCATAACAACAATGTAAGACCTGGTGATCTGATTAGAAGAGGTGATAAAATTGGAACCATAGGAACGGCAGATGGCAAGTACGTTGCTCATTTGCATTTAGAGCTTCGTGATTTTATAAATATGTCGTTGGGGCCTGGATACAGTGAAGATACATTTGGGTTTTTAGATCCTTCCACTTTTATTTCAGAAAATAGGCCTTAAGTAGCTGGAAAATCAGTTTGTAAAATAGCCTAAAAAAAGTTTATGGTTTGGGGGAATAAATGCCCCCGATACGAGAAAAGAATCATTCGAATAACTTCGAAAAAAGTGCAAAGTAAAATCAATTACTTTGCACTTTTTTAATATCACAGATTTACTTTTTATTCAATTATAATTTTGCGATTCAGTTGACCTTCTTTGGTATTAATTTGAAGGAAGTAGGTTCCTGATGCCAAATAATTGAAGTTCATGTTTTTTCTCAATGAACCTGAAAAGTCGAACTCTTCTTTCCAGATCTTTTGTCCCAAAACATTGTAAACATTTAATTGCATATCCGTCTCTGCAAATCCATCTAAGGAAACTGTAAATTGTCCTTTATTCGGATTCGGAAAAACTTTAAATGAAAATTCTTTTTCTAAATCCTCAAGAGAAACAATTGTAATCATCACCTCAGAAAATACGGTATCCGTTCCACAAATATTTGAAGCAACTAATTGGATATTGAACAAGCCTGACTCTGTAAATTCATGCACTGGATTCTCTTCAGAACTATTCGTCCCATCTCCAAAATCCCATAAGTAAGATTCTGCATTCTGAGAAATATTACTAAAAGTATAATTCGCTCCTTGAACATCTTCAATCTCAAATGCTGCTTCCACTGTTGGTTCAACAGAAATGTATTCAGCGAGCATCATTTCATTCGTCCCCGCAGAGTTGGCCGCAATTAAACTCACTTCATATACCCCAGGAGTTGAATATACAACTATAGGGTTTTGCATATTGGATGTCGACGGAAATCCTCCAGGAAATGACCAAGACCAAGACTCTGGATTGTTTTCACTTTGATCATTGAACTGAACTTCAAAAGGTGAACATCCATTGGTCTCATCACTTGTAAAAGAAGCAATTGGTGCCGTTATACCTTGCCCAACGCTTACCGCACTTACCAATGTATCGCTGCCACAAGCGTTGGTAGCAATCAATTCTAATTCGTATGTTCCCTCTTGGTTGTAGACATAAGAAGGATTCTCTAAAGTCGAAGTTGTCCCATCGCCAAATGTCCAAAAGTAAGAAGTGGCATTCATAGATTGATCAGAGATAATAAGTTCTAGGTCATTTGTTTCAAAAGTAAAACTTGCCTCCGGCAAAGAATCTACAAAAACGAAGTTCATTTGTTCATAGGTATCTGAACCCGCGCTATTAGAAACGGTCAAGTTAACAGTAAAATTACCAGGCGTTTCATAAACCACTATTGGATCTGATTCTGTTGAAGTCTCAGGCGTTCCTCCTTCAAATGTCCATTGGAATGACTCTGCATTGTCTGTAGATTCATTTTCGAATTGTACAGTTAAAGGGCCGCATCCACTCGCATTAGTTGCTGTAAAACTTGCCGTTGGTAAGGACACTACTAAGATTTCGATACTTGTAGAAAAACTAACCTCGCCACAATCATTCGAAGAAGTCAACGTCACTAGATAATCTCCATTTTCTTCAAAGGTATGGATTGGGTTTTCCATAGAGGAAACGTTTCCATCTCCAAAATCCCAAAAATAGGTATTCCCATTTTCACTATTATTTTGAAAAGACACTTGATTGTCGGTCATTTCAAATTCAAACATAGCTGTTGGAACTTGTTCGACGCTTACGAGATTTGTTTGTGTAAAAACATCCATCCCTGCTGCATTACTTACTTCCAATACCGCATCATAAACTCCAGGGTTTTCATAGACAACAACAGGGTTTTCATCAGTGGAGGTAGAAGGTGTTCCACCAGGGAAGTTCCAAACAAATTGACTGGCATTGCTCGTAGAAGTATTGGTGTAAGTGACTTCAAACGGAGTACATCCGCTGGCCGTACTCGTTGTGAAACTTGCAGTTGGAGAAGTAATTAAAACAAGCTCTCTTTCTGTACTTATCTCACCACAGCCATTTGTAACCAATAGCGTTACATTATAAACACCATCCATTTGGTATTCATGAGTTGGGTTTTCATCAAAGCTTTCACTTCCGTCTCCAAAATCCCAAACATAACTATTCCCATTTGAACTTTCATTTTCAAAAACAACTTCTAATTCGTCAGTTGAAAATCCGAAGTCTGCTATAGGTTGCGGATCTATCGTAATGATATTATTTTGAACTTCCGTATCCGAACCAACTCCGTTTTGAACTTCAAGTACCACGTCATACACTCCTTCCGTTTCGTATGTAACAATTGGATTCTGCTCCATAGAAGTAGATGGATTTCCACCAGGAAAAGACCATAATAAGGATTCTGCATTCGGACTAGAAGTATTCGTAAAGTTTATTTCAAAAGGGGTACATCCACTTGTTGCGCTACTCATAAATCCGGCAACTGGAGCTGTAGCAATCACAATTTCTATGGTTTGAAAAACATCGCTACATTCATTAATTGCCGTTAAGGTCACTTCATATGTTCCGTCTTCTTCATACTCATGAACAGGATCCGCTAATGTACTTGAATTTCCATCTCCAAAATCCCAAAAATAGCCAGAAGCATTAATAGAAGTATTATCAAAAGTGACAATGCTTTCATCTATAGAAAAACCAAAATCACTAATAGCGTCTGTATTTACAACTACATAGTCTGCTTCTGTAATCGCGTTCGTACCTGCCGGTGTACTTACTTCCAAACTCACAGGATAAACTCCTTGAGTTGTATAAACTACTGAAGGGTTTTCTTCCGTAGAAGTCGCTGGAGTTCCACCTGGGAAAGACCAAAGTCTTGAAATGATTTGACCAGTAGACAAATCCTGAAAGCTCACCGTATATGGTGCACAACCTTCGCTATTCGTTGAACCGATTCCAGCCAAAGGCATATTGAAAAAACTAAAATCATCTGAGGATACAGAAGTGCCACAACTATTCATGACCGTTAAGGTTACTTGAAAATCCCCTTCTTCTATATAAGTATGAGTCGGATTAAAAGCTGTGCTTGAATTCCCATCGCCAAAATCCCACAAG
>CALIAG010000019.1 GCA_938041325.1 uncultured Saprospiraceae bacterium
TTTTTCATTCCCAATAAATCTAAATTCTAATAAATAAACCCTAACTTTTGTCCAAATACCAAAAACATGGAAACAGACCAAAGTTTGATACAGTCGATAGACGGAATGATAGCCAGTTTTGCCTCATTCGTTTGGGGCTTACCGCTTTTGATATTGTTGGTTGGTGGTGGATTTTATTTATTAATCTTATCTCGTTTTTTGCCATTCCGATATTTGCGACACGCCATAGATGTGTTGCGTGGAAAATTCGATGATCCGAATGATCCAGGAGAAATTTCTCACTTTGAGGCATTGACCACTGCGCTTTCAGCGACCATTGGAATGGGCAATATTGCTGGTGTCGCAGTAGCCATTACAATAGGCGGACCAGGAGCCATTTTTTGGTTATGGATATCAGGTATCATTGGAATGAGTACGAAATTTTTTACTTCAACGCTTGCCATTCTCTATCGAGGAAAAGACTCTGAAGGAAATATCCAAGGAGGACCAATGTATTTTATTGAAGAAGGACTGGGAAAAAAGTGGAAACCCTTAGCGATGTTTTTTGCATCTATGGGGTTGATAGGGGCTTTGCCTATTTTTAATGTCAATCAATTGACGCAGGCGATTCGAGATATTTTATTGGTACCGAATAATATACCTGCAGGGAATGGAGCCAATCTGATTATTGGTTTAGTTCTGGCTGCGATTACAACCTTGGTTATTTTGGGAGGCTTGCAGCGCATCAGTAAACTAGCGACCAAACTGGTACCCAGTATGGTGTTACTCTATTTCGTATCTGTGCTTGGACTTTTGTTTTTGCATGCAGAAGAAGTCCCGAAATATTTTGCAATGATTTTCACCGATGCTTTTTCAGCAGAAAACTATAAAGGAGATCCATTGCTTGGTGGAGTAGTAGGGGGATTGATTTTATTGGGGATTAGAAGAGGTGCCTTTTCAAATGAGGCGGGGATTGGTACCGCGCCGATGGCACATGGCGCAGCAAAAACATCAGAACCTGTACGAGAAGGATTGGTCGCCATGTTAGGACCCGCCATTGATACTTTAATCGTTTGTACTTTAACTGCGCTTGCCATTTTAGTAACAGGCGTTTGGCAAACTTCAGGAGACAATGGAGTTTCTTTAACAGCTGCTGCTTTTAGCTCATCGTTTTCAACCTTTGGGAATTACTTATTGCTGGCTTGTATTGCTGTGTTTAGTATTTCGTCTTTGTTTTCTTACTCTTATTATGGTTCGAAATGTTTGTCCTATTTGGTTGGTGTAAAAAACAAACACTATTATAATTACTTTTATATCGCGAGTATCATTATGGGAGCGACTTTCCCGCTTGCTGCAATGATAAATTTGATTGATGGCTTTTATGCATTAATGGCAATTCCTACAATGACGTCTACGATCTTACTGGCTCCAAAAGTAATGGAAGCTGCAAAGAAATACTTTGCCAAAGTTTAAGTCTTAGCGACATTTTACAAAACGAAAAATATTATGAGAGCATTAATTTACATTTTTACCTTTCTACTATGTAGTCCAATTATTGGTTTTGGTCAGGTTGAAAAAGCACCACCTCGTGCGGAAGGAGAAGGCCCATTCCCTCAGTTAATTATTCGAGGAGTTACTTTGATCAATGGAAATGCAGCACCGCCTACAGGTCCTGTTGACATCGTAGTCGAGCAAAACAGAATTACTAGAATAAAAAATGTTGGCTATCCTGGTGTACCTATCGACTCGACCAATAGACCAAAACTCGAAGAAGGAGGTTATGAATTAGATGCAAATGGAATGTATCTCTTACCTGGATTTGTGGACATGCATGGGCATATAGGCGGCGTTTCTCAAGGCGCTAACGCAGAGTATGTTTTCAAACTTTGGATGGCGCATGGCATCACAACGATTCGGGAACCTTCTTGTGGAAATGGTTTGGATTGGGTTTTGGAACACAAGGAGAAATCGAAAAAAAATGAAATAACTGCTCCAAGGATTGAAGCCTATACCGTATTCGGACAAGGAAGCAAAACACGCTTAAGCACGCCGGAAATGGCAAAGAATTGGGTCAAAGAAAATGCGGAAAAAGGTGCGGATGGAATTAAGTTTTTCGGAGCTCCGCCTGCAATTATGTCTGCAGCTTTGGAGGAAAATAAAAGACTTGGTTTGCGATCCGCTTGCCACCATGCGCAGATGGACGTAGGTCGGTGGAACGTCATGCATTCTGCGAAAGCAGGCTTAACTTCTATGGAGCATTGGTATGGATTGCCAGAAGCGCTCTTTGCTGATCGTACCGTCCAAAACTATCCTCCTGATTATAATTATAGAAATGAGCAAGATCGTTTTGGAGAAGCAGGTAGACTGTGGGAACAAGCTGCTCCGCCCTATTCAGATCACTGGAATAAAGTCATGGATGAATTGTTGGAGCTGGATTTTACTATAGACCCAACCTTCAATATATATGAGGCAAGTAGAGATTTACACCGAACACGGAGATTGGAATGGCATGAAGATTATACGATGCCAAAATTATGGTTGTTTTATCAACCCAGCAAAATCTCTCATGGCTCTTATTGGCATGACTGGGGAACCCATCAAGAAGTAAACTGGCGCCGCAATTATCATCTATGGATGACTTTTGTAAATGAATATAAAAATAGGGGAGGACGCGTAACTACTGGTTCTGATTCTGGCTTTATTTTTCAACTGTATGGCTTCGCTTATATCCGTGAATTGGAATTGTTGCAGGAAGCAGGTTTTCATCCTTTGGAGGTTATTCGTTCGGCGACATTGAATGGAGCGGAAGCTTTGGGCTTGGATGATGATATAGGAACGGTGGAAGTGGGTAAGTTGGCAGACTTTGTGATCGTAGATGAAAATCCTTTGGCCAATTTAAAAGTGCTTTATGGAACTGGTGCGATTAAATTAACGGAAGAAAATAAAGTGATTCGAGCAGGAGGTGTAAGTTATACTGTAAAAGATGGGATTGTATTTGATGCTAAAAAACTATTGGCAGACGTCAAAAAAATGGTGGATGACGAGAAGGCAGAGACAGGTTTCGAGTTGTTTCAACCTGGAGATAAAATGAAGAAATAGGTATCCTACTCAAGAAATATAGGGTGCGATACTTTCTTTAAGGCTTTCATTATTTGTGAAAAGGATAGAAGGAATGCCGCAGAGTCTAGCATTGTCTATTTTGTATTGAGAGTCATCAACAAACAGAAGGTCTTCAGGTTTTGTTTTCAAATCAGCGATAACCTGTTTGAAAAGAGCTGTGTTTTCTTTTCCCATTTTATAATCATAAGAATAGTATCCTTTTGTAGACCAAGAGTCGAAATCAAATTTTTTGGAAATGAATTCTATGTTCTCTCTATAGTTGTCGCTCAAGATGAAAATCTCGAAATGCTTTTTCAAAAAATCCACTAATTCTGAGTTGAATTCTAAGGTTTCCCATATGGCAATTAGGAATTGATCACCATCAAAATTCTGATTGCTTAGTTCATTGTATTCTTTTATGAAAACTGGGTAAATATCTTCTCCAATATTCAATTGATGGCCGTGTTTTTCATTTAGTTTAGAAATAATGGACCAATCAATTTGATCATTTGATTTGCCAGTTGATTGAAATGCCACACCGCCTAAATCCAGTAATATTTTTTTCATGCCGAAAAGATTAATTCGTTTATAATAAAAAAGATTTAATCAAAGCCGTGAAAATTCACACTCTGATTAAATCTGGTGTATTTTTTTATAATGAAATTCAACCGTGATCGATCAAATTTAAATCCCTGTTTTTTCAATCAGGCGCTTGGTCCGTTGCATGATCAGATGATTATAATCCAAAGTTAAATCCTTGTGATTGACCAAATCGATTATGGTACCGATTCCACAAAAGCCCGCAGTCAAAACATAGGCAATTCCCCACCCAATTTGGTTGAGCATGAATCGGTGAATTCCCGCTACTGCAAAGAAACCAACCAAGGCCAATAGTACAATTGTAGTACTGTCCTTTCTTCTTGCATTGTACACTCTTGCAAAAGTTTCTAACTCCGCATCGTCCATTTCTCTTGTAAAGTGTTCTAGCTCTTGTAATTCTTCAAAATCAGATTTAGGAAAATAATTCAAAAGGTCATTCATTATTTAGATGTATTAGTTGATTTAAAAATTTGATAGATTAGAAACAACAAAACTGGTATTCCCAATGGATGCATGGCAAAAGAAGCTTTAAAATCTAGGCGAAATAAATAACTTATTGAACGCCCCAATCCACAACCCCAACAATTTTCGAATCCAAGATTCTTAAAAAGGCAAATGGTGTAGTGTTGAGCAGCAGGATTACTTATTGCCAATAAAACCAAAGCTAGCAACCAGATGTACTGTGTTTTCACTTTTGAAAAGACAGTCCGACTTTTTCGGGATCTTATTGGTATTCTACCTTCGTTTTGCATACAGTACTAAGTTAGATCTTTATTGAGTTAATAGAATGTTTTATCGATTAACAGAATAAAATTAACGACAACCAAGGAGAAGAAGTCAAAAAAGCCCTTTTATCTATAAAAAAGTTAAGGAAATCCAAAGGTCTCTTAACAAAAGATTAAACCTCATTTATTGTTTTTAATATTCGTAAGAATGGAATATCTTTCTGTTGTCGAAAGAATTCATTACCTAAAACTAACTACAAAGAAATTATGAAAACAACAGTACAATTACTCTCCGTTTTTATCTGCATATTTATTTTTACAACTTCTTCTTCTGCTTTTGTGCATGCACCAAAGGTGAATAGTGCTGTTGAACAATCACAGACCATAACAAATAACGATCTCGTTGATTTAAGTAGAAAAGAACTCGAGACAAAGATGGGACGGAAACTGAAATTTGGCGAACGAATTGCAATTGGTATCGTCAAAAGAAAGCTAAAACAAGAACGTAAACGAGCAGGGAATAATGAACCAGGAGAAGTGAAAATGGATGGTCTTGGGATTGCTGGTTTTGTTTGTGGAGTCGTTGGAATTTTTACTTTTGGGCTCTTATCTATTTTAGCAATAGTATTCAGTGCAATTGCATTGGGGCGAATAAATAGGGACCCTGAAAGAATAAGAGGAAAGGGCTTGGCAATAGCAGGATTGGTTTTAGGTGTTTTGTCTGTATTGCTATTGACGACGCTGATCGTAGTAGGCTTATTAATCCTATAATGATCACACTGTTTTTATCAATGTAAAAAATATAAATCACCCAAACTTTAAATTAAGGTTTGGGTGATTTATATTTAATCTTGTATCTTACGTAAACCTTTCTTCCTTTTCTTTATCAAGCTTCCAACTTTAATAACCTTACCTTCATCCTTTGCCGCAACTTCATACAACTCCACTTGCTTGCCCCGATAAGGGAAGTATATCTTTTGACCAACAGCTAAGCTTACTCCACTATTGGAAAAGGGAGAAAGATTGGGGTTCATCACACCTGGTATAATTAAAGGAATAGATTTCATACCTGTATTCTTCAGGGTTAAATTAACAGCATTTTGTGCTTGTAAATTTCCAAATACAAAAAAAGAAAAAAGAAGAAAAGCAGTCAAAGTTTTCATAATTAGATTTAATTTTGGTCATTTATAAATCATATTTACGAATTAAACAGCTGTTTGGATTTTTGGTTTAAAAAATATTAAATTGACGATTCAAATTATAACTTTGTCTATGGATGTAATCCTCTCATTTTTGCCATCATTAATATAAATAAAATGTACTTTCAATTGAAATCATTTATTTTACTTGCAATATTATTGTCTTCCTGTACAACTGAAGAAGGAATAATTTCAAAGGAGAAATTGGTCGGTACGTGGGAAACCTGGAACGCAGGAACAAGCGAGGATGATTGGAGAGCCTTAGAAAAAATGGATCAAGATCCTAAAAATTATTATACCGAAACCTATAATGCCGATGGAAGTATGATCATAAGAAATAGACATGAAGGGAAACCCATTGTCGTTCATGGGACTTGGAAAATAGGAAGAGGGGATAAGGTCAAAATCAAATATGAAATGAATGGCAATTCTTATGATTTGATACACACAGTGGTTGGATATCGAGATTCGATTCTTTACGTGGAAGATCTTGCCGAAGGACATACCAAATTGATGTTGCGCGGTATTTTGAAAAGAGTGAATTAATTTCTTTTATGAATCTTCACAAACACAAAAAACGTCAGCAGGAAATTAAAGAAGTTTTAGAACGCTACAAACAGCAGATTCTGGACATCCAAAATGTTGTAGATATCGGAGTAGGATTTAGTTTGAAAAATAGAAAGTTAACGGATGAGTTGGCCATTATTATAGAAGTAAGGAAAAAGGAAAAGGAAGAGGAATTGGATGGGGAAGCTTTATTGCCTAAAAGCATAGAGGGCATCCGTGTAGATGTAATCGGTTCTCCAGTACCTGAGGATTTTTATGATAGAGGAGAAGTGATTCATCCGCTCATTGAAAAAACTTCAG
This sequence comes from uncultured Saprospiraceae bacterium, assembly GCA_938041325.1. Taxonomy (GTDB): domain Bacteria; phylum Bacteroidota; class Bacteroidia; order Chitinophagales; family Saprospiraceae; genus CALIAG01. The sequence goes on from CALIAG010000019.1 coordinate 6,470, forward strand.
TTTCAAGGAATATTAAATTTGCCAACTTGATTGGAGGAATAAGAATAAGGAATTCCAGGCATAAAAATCTAGGAGGAACCTTAGGCGCTGTTTTTTATGACAAGCATACAGGTAAACCGTTCGGAATCTCAAGCCGGCATGTTTTGGTTGATGATGAAAGTTTTAGCTTTCGGAGATCATTTAAAGTTATTCAACCCAATTTGGTTTGGAGAAAAGAATACGAAATAGGAACAGTAAAGACTGGCATACCATCGGAACTAGATTGCGTTCGTTTTGAAATCGATTCTCAAAGACCTGTTAATAAGGAAGATAGTGTATTGGGAATTAAAGGAAGGATCACTGGTATTGAGCAGGAAATTGTATTGGGGGCGAAGGTGATGAAATCTGGAGCAAGAACAGGTGTGACCTATGGGATTATAGTTTGCGAATCTATTTGCAGAAAACGGTTTGTGATTTATCCGGACGATGATTATAAATTGGTTGACAATGAATTGTCATTGGGCGGAGATTCAGGAGCAATATGGTTGTTGAACGACGGAAGTATGCGAGCGGTAGGTTTACACATACTAGGAAACAAAAGCCGCCATTATGATTCTGAATTGGCTGTTGCTCTGAACTTCGAAACGGTGATGGATTATCTTAGTTTGGTGGTTTGATTTTCGCTAGACAAAGAAACGGCATTAAAGGTTAACCTCGGATAAATGGATTTTAGGACAGATTAACGTGGAGGAGGGTTGACCGCGAATTCAGGTAATTAAAGGTCGAACGCATGTGTTTTTTCTGCCGCTATTTTTTGTCTCCCGACAAAGAAACGTTTTTTATTATCACGGATGCAAGGATGAAAAAAGGGATAAACAGAAAAAGGGTTGACCACGAATTTAGGTAATTTAAGGTCGAACGACCGTTTTACTTGCCGCTAGTTTTTGTATCCAGAGAAAGAAACGTTTTTTTGAACACATTTATAGGATGATTGAGATAATCAAGATACGTCCTATCGTAAAATCTTGCTAATCATTTTTATCTTAAAAATCCTGTTTAGACAAAAACGAATGCCGCTAGTTTTTGTCTCCCGACAAAGAAACGTTTTTCAAAAAAAAAACAAAAAAAAGAAGGCCTTCATTGAAGACCTTCTTTTTCAAAATTATAATTTTTCTTAATCATCCGCTTTCAGAATAATCGCATCCACCGCTTTCCGTTTAATCAATTCGTTCAACTCCTTTATGTTCTTTTCTTTAATTTTTTTAAAAGCAGCTAACTGTACATCAATCTTTTCAGTCAGTTCTTTCTTGACGGCGACCGATTGAACAGTAGGAGCATAAGAACCTGTGCGAATCAATGAATTCAAATGCGCCAATTTGTTTGTTAATTTAATTGGGAAATTCAAAGGATCCTGTCTACTCTTGTTTTTGGTTTGGTACAACGTTTTTTCGATATCTGTCATCAAAGAATCAATCACCGTAATGGCATCAACAATTTCATCATCGTCTTTCTTTTTCTTTTTGTAATCCATGATTTGTGTTCGGATATCACGAATCTCAATGATGGCTTCATGTGATTCAGTAACCTTTGCATTGACAGATTGTATAAAATCAAATTGAGCTTGAATGTCCGCAATGGAACTTGAAATTCGCTTATCTATTGTAACCTCAAAATTCTCAGAAACTTTTTCACCATTGTGATTCAATTCTACTTTGTATGTACCCGGCACTGCTCTTGGACCACTTAACGAACCCCACCAGAAAATCATTCCATCGAATTTTTTAGCATTAGGATAAGCCATATTCCAATCAAATCGGTTGGCGCCTTCTTCTAACTTTAGTTTGTCTGCTTTTTCTTTCGCATGATTGGAATACTTTTTTATCAACTCACCAGATTGGTCCATAAAACTCAATGAAACCGTATCTTTTTCTTCCAGTTTATCAATATAATAATGCACCATCACACCACCTGGATGATTTTTGCCAACAGTCTTTGATTCTTTTTTGGATTGGCCACCTGGCATTCGGTAAGTTGGTTTGGGTTGAAACAAGTGGATCTTATTTCCATTTACCTTTTCATTCATCTGATGAAGTACGGTAAGATCATCAATGAGCCACAAACTCCGGCCTTGTGTTGCTGCGATAAGGTTGTCCTCTTTCACTGCTAAATCGGTAATAGGAACAATTGGCAAATTCAATTGGAAAGGACTCCATTTTTCACCATCATTAAATGAAATGTACATCCCTGCTTCCGTACCAGCATAGAGCAATCCTTTTCGTTTTGGATCCATTCTTACCACTCGCGTAAAATGTTCATTATCGATTCCATTGACGATTTTTGTCCAGCTTTTTCCAAAATCAGTTGTTTTATAAATGTAAGGTTTGAAATCTCCAGTTTTATAAAGCGTTGCAGCTACATAACAAGTTCCTTCGTCCCAACTGCTTGGCTCTATGCTGTTGATCATATTCCATTCCGGCATGTTTTTAGGCGTAACATTTTGCCAAGTCTTTCCATCATCCTGCGTCAAGTGAAGCAATCCATCATCAGAACCCACCCACATGACACCTGCTTTCATTGGGGATTCAGCTGCTGCGAAAATAGTACAGTAATATTCCACACTTGTATTGTCTTGTGTGATCGGACCACCCGAAGAACCTAGCTTTGATGGATCGTTTCGAGTAAGATCATCACTTAGCACTTCCCAACTATGTCCTTCATCTGTTGAACGATGAACATGCTGCGAGAAAGTGTATAAGTTTTTAGGATTGTGTTGAGAAACAATGATTGGGAAATTCCATTGAAAACGATATTTCATTGCTTCAGCACCTGCACCCATAGGATTATCTGGCCAAACATTAATGGCTCGGACTTCCCCTGTTTTATGGTTTTTTCTAGTCAAAAAACCATCATAACTTCCACCATATACGATGTCTGGATTATTCGGGTCAACAGCGATATGTGCTGATTCGCCACCTGCTGTACTTTCCCAATCATCTTCGGTAATACTGTATCCATCAGATCGATGCGCAATTCTAATTGTAGAGTTATCTTGCTGAGCAGCATAGATTCTGTATGGGAAATGATTGTCAGTGGTTACTCTGTAAAATTGTGCGGTAGGTTGATTGTGGTAAGTCGACCAAGTAATGCCACCGTCGTAGCTAACTTGTGCACCACCATCATCCGCCATTACCATCCGCTTAGGATCCTCGGGAGCAATCCACAAATCATGGTGATCACCATGCGGAGCGTTGGCTGATTTAAACGTTTTACCACCATCCTTAGATTTGTGGTAGGAAACGTTGACAACGTAAACAACATCTGCATCCTTGGTATCTGCATAGATCCTTGAATAGTACCAAGCTCTTTGTCTTAAGCTTCTATCGCTATTGGTCAATGTCCAAGTTTCCCCACCATCATCTGATCTATAAACTCCACCTTTTTCATTTTCAATAATTGCCCAAACACGATCCCGTTTAGCTTTGGAAACAGTAACTCCAGATATTCCCCAAACACCTTTTGGCAAACCTTTGTTTTCACTGATATTGGTCCAAGTGTCGCCACCGTCTGTACTTTTCCAAAGAGCAGATCCTTCACCACCACTTGAAAGGCTGTACGGAGTTCTTTGTACTTTCCAAGTACTTGCATAAATGATTCTTGGGTTATTAGGATCAAGGCAAATATCAACTGCTCCAGCCATGTCATTTACGAAAAGTACTTTTTTCCAAGTGTCTCCACCATCAATACTTTTATATATTCCTCTTTCATTACTGCCTTTATAAATATTACCTAAAACCGCTGCATAAACCACATTAAAATCAGTAGGATGAATGGCTATCCTTGGAATATGTCTAGACAATTCAAGTCCTTTGGAAGTCCAAGTTTTTCCTGCATCTTCAGATTTCCACAATCCATATCCCGAAGATACATTCCCTCTTAGGGTCACCTCTCCTCCGCCAACGTAGATGACATTATTATCGGACGGACTCACAGAGATTGCTCCAATAGAACCGCCAAAAAATCCATCTGAGATATTGCCCCATGTACGTCCCCCGTCCTCTGTTTTCCAAACACCTCCACCGGTTGCACCAAAATAAAATAAATTAGGTTCACCAGGCACACCTGTTGCTGCAGCAGAACGTCCGCCACGGAAAGGTCCAATGTTTCTCCATTCTAAAGAAGAGTAATATTTTTCTGGAAGTTCTTGTGCTTGCAAGTCGAAAGTCACTACAATCAATAGTAGGAGTATTAGTTTTAGGTTTCTCATTTGGTATTCGTTTTTGTAAACTTAATTTATAAGAGTTCTAAGTCGATAAGAAGTGAGGTATTGTCTGAGCAAAATCCATCGAGTTCCATATTGTCCTCAAATGAACCAATGAATAGATCAAAGAAAATAATTTCATTATCACAAAAAAATGGATTGCTTTGATCAAAGCGAATACTTAGGTCTCCATTGGATTCAATATTCCAGGATCCTGTAAAAAGAACGAAGGTATTGTCCGGAAGGGTAATCTCCCAATCCAATTCAAGGTTGTCATAAAAGTTAAAAATGACATTGTTTATTTCGCCAGAGCTGATTAAGTTAATTCCATTTTCATTAAAAGTTGTGGCTATCCAAGGTCCGATAACTGTGTTTTCGAGCGCAATCAGCTCCGCATCACTTAGTGTAACGGAATCGATATTCGTAAGACAGGAAGAAAAGGTCAGCACGATTACAGTACAGACAGATAGGAAAAACACACCAATAGTTGATTTGATTTGTAGTTTCATCATAGATTCTTAAAGCACTAATTTAAACATTATAGCGAAAAAGAAGGTGTTTTAACGATACCTTTTAATGATATGTGTTACAATGTTCTTTTTATGCTTTTTCTTTTTAAATTTAAGATAGTAATCTTAGAAGTTATTCAATATTGGATTACAAATAGTTCATCTAACTATTTTTGACTAACTTCTTTATGTGCAAAGAACCAATATATGATTTCATACACACAACTATCCAATACTGAATTGCTGGAAAAAGCAAAGTACCAATCTCAATTGACCTTTGAGGCGCAGTATCGTTTAAAAGAGGAGATTCTCAAAAGGGATATCAGCTTGGCGTCGGGACAAATGGATTTTTTGACAGAGACTTTAGATGTTAGTTTTGAAAAAATAAAAAACTATAAATATTTATCTTCTATTGGATTGAAGTTAAATGAGACTGGAAATAATGATTTCGTGATTCGAAGATCTTTTGGTGGATTAATAATGGATTTTTTGGCGATTGTCTTTGGAATGTTAATCGTTGTAGGCAGTGTTTTTATGGTCGTGTCTACTTATTTGAAAAGTGGAACACCTGAAGGTATTTCTGCATTCGATTTAGGAATGGCTGGACTATTTTTTGTTTTGGTAATAGTGGGAATCCAATTGTTTTTTAGAGGATTGAACAGGCTGATAGATCATTTAGGTTTTAGGTTTGAAAAGAGGGGAGAGGAGTTTGTTTTTAGACAGAGAAAACACATTCGATTGACGAAAGATATTTTTAGAAGGGAGGATATTGAAATAAACTCAAGCGCCAATTCAATAGAATTATCTGCCAATGGGCAAAGTATAATAAAAGTTCAAAATCCTAACATCAAGCAACGTTTTACCTTGAAAGCGATTCTTGAACGTTTAAAAGAAAACGAAAGTTGAAACTACTATTAGCAATTTCAACTTTCGATGTTTGTTTATAAATAACCTTTACTTATTGATTCTATAATCAAGCGGTGGTTTTCGATCCCCCAGCAATGATTTGTATTCAAAGTTTGCTCCTCTAGATCGATCCAATTCTATTTTAGCTTTTTCTATAACTGCTGGATTATTGAATAGGTCCATTGCAGTCATGGTAATCGTTTTCGCAGCATTCACCATTCCTTTTTTACCTATTGACATCCCACCAGCTGCAACTGCTTGCCAAGAATGAGCAGAAGTTCCAGTCACCCAAGTTGCTGTTCTTAAACCCGTAGTAGGAACGACCCAACTTACATCACCAACATCTGTTGAACCTCCCGTTCCTTTTCTCGTAATTTTGAAAGGATTCACTCGTTCCGCCAATTCAATCGCGACATTGTCTCCGTATTCAAAAGTTGCCGCAATCTTTTTGGCAAATTCCTTTTCTTCTTCATCGTACATAACACCTCCCACTTCACTCAAATTCGCATGCATCAATCTGCCTAAGGTTTCGTTTGGCAAAACATTGAACAAACCATGTATGACTTCGTATTCCATTTTTGTTTCTGTTCCAAGCGCAGCTCCTTCAGCAGCCTTTACCACCCATTCGAAATTCTCAACGACCTGAGACATTTCTGGATGTCGAACATAATAATAAACTTCCGCAAACTCTGGTACAACATTAGGTGCTTCTCCTCCAGAAGTAATCACGTAATGAATGCGCGACTCTTGGGGTATGTGCTCTCTCATTAGGTTGACCATATGATTCATAGCTTCTACACCGTCCAGAGCGGATCTTCCATTGTAAGGAGAAGCAGAAGCATGTGAAGCGATTCCATAAAATCTGAATTTTCCAGACTTATTCGCCAAGGAAGAAGCAGCATCTGCTGAGTTGGAACTAGATGGATGCCAATGCAATACCGCGTCCACATCGTCGAACTTTCCACCTCTTACGAAATAAACTTTTCCAGCACCGCCTTCTTCAGCAGGTGTCCCATAAAATCGGATGGTTCCTTTTACATTATTGGTTTGCATCCATTCTTTCACATTGATCGCTGCGGCTGCAGATGCAGCTCCGAATAAATGATGGCCGCAAGCATGGCCTGCATTCACTTCTTCCCGTTTTTCACGATAAGGAACGGCAGCTTGAGAAACGCCTGGCAAGGCATCGAACTCACCCAATATTCCAATTACAGGTTTTCCTGATCCATAGCTGGCAATAAATCCAGTTGGAATTCCAACAACACCTTTCTCTATCTGAAAACCATTCTGTTTCAATTCTTCTTGCAAAATTGCAGAACTCTTTTCTTCTAAATAGCCTACTTCAGCTAAATCCCAGATTTGTTTGGCGATCCCAAAATAATGATCTCCTTTCTGATCAATTTTTTGAATCATCATTTCTTTGTCTTTAGCAATAGATACTTTCTGGGCAAACATTAAAGGTAAACAAAGAGTAACCGTAAAAAAGAAGCAGATTAATTTTCTCATAAGAAAGGTTTTTAAAAAGTAAAATATTTATCGAAAGATAAGGAAATGTTTACTAATCTTAGATAAAAAATACACTGTGCTGTTATTACAATCAATAATCAGCCTGCTGAACGCCAAACCCATTTGTAATCAACAAGAAAAGCTGCTCTCTTAAGGGAAAGCAGCTAATCGAAAAGATGGAATATATCTTTAAGGAGTTAAATAATCTCTTGGGTTAATTTTTTTGCCTTGTTTTTTAACTTCATAATGCAAATGAGGAGAAAGGCTTGCACCACTATTTCCAACCTTAGCAATTAATTGACCTGCTTTGATTTCCTCACCTTCTTGAATTAAAATCTCAGATAAATGGGCATACAGACTTTCGAAATGATCATCATGTTTTATAACAATCATGTGACCGTAACCGGTTGATTTGGATTGAATTTCTGTTACAACTCCATTTCCTGTTGCATAAACGGGAGTTCCCAAAGGTACTTTAAAATCAATACCTTCATGAAATTGGTTTTGTGCTTTGAGCTTATTGAAAGTCATCCCAAACTCAGCGGTAATTTTGGCATTGCCTTTTAAAGGAGATGAGTTTGGAGGATCTATAGGAAAAGCAAAAATATAGGTAACAGTAAATAATAAAACGGATAATGTCAGCAAAGATAATCTTTTCATAAGTTGCTTTTTTTGATTTAGTAAATGTAAAGTTTGTACTTGAAGCTTTTCGATTCCATCTTTTCCAAAAGCATTTAATACTTCTTTTATAGCAACTTGAAACGCAGTGCCATCATCCATTTTTGATTCTACTGCACAACAAACATGATCTAAGAGATCTTCTAATAAAGGGGGATAGCTTAGTCCATTTTCCTTCAACAAATTTTCTATATAATCAACTTGCTCGTCGCTTAATCCCATTAGATTGATTGATTGATACTCGGGTTTAAAATCAATTTCATCGTTTGAATGAAGTTGTTGAACTCTTCTATTTTTAGACCAAACTCCTTTTTACCAGTACGAGTGAGTTTGTAATATTTCCGAACTCGTTTGCCTATATTTACTTTTTCTATCTTGAGTAAACCTTCAGATTCCATTTTGTGAAGCATAGGATACAGAGCACCTTCTGTTAGCATTAATTCTCCATCAGAAAGCTCTTTTACTTTCTGGCATATTTCATAACCATACATCTTGCCCTGGTCAGACAACAGTTTGAGTACAATGGTTTTGATGGTGCCTTTAAACAGTTCTTTTGCTATCATAGCCTAAATATACCTAAGAAATTTAGGTATTCAAAATATTACCTAAGAAAGTTAGGTAATTGAAATGATTTTCTGCTTTAAGCCATTACGGGAGGATTGGCTAAATTTTTAAAAGCATGATAAAAGAAGTAGAAACACCAAGTGACGATTCCTAAAAACTTAGTTCCATCTTCGAATAAATAAACGAAGCCTGATTGAACAAAAAAGACATCTGTACCAATAGACAATGCGAAAAGACCGCAAGCTAGATAAATCAAAAGGAAATCAGTTTTAAAAAATATCACTTTTCGGAAAAAGAAAAGAAATCCAAGAATGGTCCCAATGTACGCTGCATAAACAACTTCTTCAGGAAGACCGAGCAAAACAGGAAACCATCTTTCATGAATTAAAAACAAATCATCCAGTAATAAGACTGTTGTAACTATTCCTGCGAAGAGGAAGAAGGACGTAAAAGCAGATTTCTTTTTCCTTTTCGAAAGGACGAAATAGGTAAAGAAACAAATGGCCACTGTAGCAGACCAAATGATAACGCCAAGATTGGACAAAAAACCGGTCATTGGATGTCCACCATTGGTGACAACGGGATCCTGTGTGAACTTTTTAACAGGAATATCTGCCTGATAACTAATGATGCCAATAATGGTAAGAATAAGAAGAGGCAAGAGGTATACCTGAATTAGAGATGGAATCAGTTGCTTCAACTGAGACCAAATACTTTGGGGGAAAAGCATAGGTTTGTTTTTTAGGGTAAAAAATAGTTTGACTTTAAAAGCCTCCTAAATTTAATTAATTTTTACCTAAAAAAACAAATAAATACAAAGAGTATAGAATAAGAAACGCAGTGAGACCTATTTAAACAACTTACGTATTTCTCTTACCATGGTATCATCAAAAATAATTCTACGGTGATTTTTTCCTTTGGCTAAATACATGTCGGTTCGGTCTGGGTGGACTTTGGAAAGGGTTTTTGAAAATTCAACATTAATCACATCATCCGCTGTACCATGGAAAAGCTTAATGGGACAATTGACTTTGCTGAATTTTTCAAGATTATTCAATTTGTATTTTAATAGGAAACCCGGGATGAAAGGGAAGAATTGATTTTTCACATCCGTCATACTAGTAAACGGGGCGACTAATGCTAAATGTCCCGGCTTATTATTAGCCGCTAGGTAAGTTGCGAATCCTGTTCCCAATGAATAGCCCATGATGATAATCTGATCTTCTCGATAAGATTGTTTGAGGTAGTCATATGCTTTTTGAACATCATCGTACAATTGTTTTTCAGAGTTTATTTTACCTCCCGTTTTTCCATAACCTCTGTACTCCGGTATGAAAATATCGTAGCCTGCGTTTTTCAAATCTCTGGTTTGGTATTGTGCAAAACGGATGCTGCCCCTATTGCTGTGCATATATAAAAGCACGCCTTTCGAATTGGATTGTTTTAAATGCAAGCAATTCATACTCAAACCATCACTAAGTGGGATTTCTACTTCTGTGCCTTCTCCATAGGTATGGCTTTCCGGTAAAAATTCTGGATTGAATAAGACGCGTTCCTGATTGAAGTAAAGCAGCAAACACATGCAAACATATAAGAAAAGAACAAAAGAAAGGATGTACTTTAACCAACGCATCTAAGTCAATTTATCATTATCCCGTTTCCAAATAAGGTCAGGAATGAATTCATCTTTTCCGACGATCCCTGCTAGTTTCAAATGGTAAATTATACTTTTTATCATCTTATCGCTGACCCAGCCATGCATCGCCCATCCTGTATTGTGATACCAACGCTCTACATCTGTGATCTTTTGCTTATATCGTTCAGAAACCATTGCAATTGCATTTTCATTTTGCATGAATTGATCGCAAGAATCATGAATGGTGCGCAACATCCGAATTATATTTTCGGGCTGTTCTTTTAATACTTTATCTGTCGCTGCAATAACAAAACAAGGCCAAGGAGTTAAGTATTCCCCTAATCTCTTAAGCTGTTTTGAATCCACATAGGGTTTAGTTGTAAATTTTTCCCAATAGAAAATATCTGATTCTCCTTTGGCAAGAGAATCCAAAGCACCTTCCAAATTTTTAATGATTACAAACTGATCTTCAGTTAAAGTATGGCCTTTACTGTTTGCATCTACAATAGCCATTAGATGGGATCCGGATCCAAACCGGCTAATCGCATATTTTTTATCAAAAATAGCTTTGTAGTTTTCTATTGGATTATTGTTAGAAGAATGCACCCCCCAATTTAATGGCGTAGTGATGTATTGGCTTATTATCTTGCTTGGATTGCCTTTGACAATGTCTTTGATAATTCCTTCCGTTAAAAGAATGCATGCATCGACTTCATCGTTGCGCAAAGCTTTCGTCATTTGCCCTGTTCCTCCTTTGAATGTGGTCCATTCTACCTTAATTCCTCTGCTTTCAAATTTCTTTTCCTCAATGGCAAGGTGAACAGGAAGGTTGAAATGCTCTGGCACTCCACCTAACCTAATGGTGTTATTCTGCATGCGTAGATTGTATGTCTTTTAAAAACTTACTTCTTTCTCTTGTTTTCGAAAGCCTGTATTATCTCATCATCGGACTTACCTAAATTATCTAATAAAAACTGGGTATCATCCGCAAACTCGTCTTTAGGGTATTTTGTTAAAAATTCTTCGTAGTATTTCTTTGCTTCGTCTTTGTTGTTCATGCTGTCATCCAAGGTAAAACCTTTGAAAAACAATGCTTGTGGCGCTCTATCACTATCTGGAAACTTATCCATCACCCAATCATAAATGGTCAAAGCCCTAGAAAATTGATTGGTATTTCTGGCCATTTCTCCAGCCTTGATTAAGTATTCCGCACTTTGTTCATCACTTGGAATTACACCTGCATACATTTCACACATATTGATGTAGTCGTTTGCGACATCTTTATTAATCCGTTTACTGGTAGGATCAACAAGGCGATCAATAAGACCTTGTAGTAGGCTACTTGATTCAGTTTTGAAGGTTGCTTCATCACCGATTGCTCCCATGAAAGAAACAAAGTTTTCTCCACTCGGATCCGAACTGGCTAATTTAGTTCGATATATTGAAGCCAATTTTAAAATGTTCTCCGTTCTACTATTAGACCCTCCAAATTCTTTCAAAGATTTGGTTAACAATCCAGCAGCTTCTGGAAACTTGTTCATCTTCATATACAAATCAGCAGCTTTGCTTAAGTTACCGGCTTTTGTGTTTGCATCTTCACTTTCCGATTGACTGGAAGAGACGTAAGCATCGATAAGCTTTTGCATACTAGCCGGACTCGAAGAATCAGCCACAGCCTGCTCTAATTTTTCAATATTTCCACTAGAATCCGTATTGCAGGAAGGAAAAAAGATTACACAAAGTATCAATAAACTTAGAAAATGAAATTTCATGTTACAAATGGTTTTATATTCGTCTAAAAAGTAATTTATGTTCGTTCTGTTTTTAATGGACTTTATGCTTACCAATTAGGATAAAGTCTAATCAAGATCTATAATTAGAAATTGATTTGAAGCGTTTGAATAGTTCAGATTAAATATATTATAAATACGAACTATTGTTTTACTAAATAAAGTAATTTTAGTCTAAACGAGTTTAAAACTAAAAAAGATAAATATACGATTTATGAACCGATTTCTCCCATTACTTTTTCTTCTTCTGTTAGTTATTTCTTGTGGTCAGAGAAGCAGCCAAGGGTTTATTTCCTCCTTGACATTGGAAACTCAGCCTAAAACGGTAATGGGAAGTACAAACTCTTGCAATGATAAGCTTTCTTATATTCCTGATGAAAGGTACCCCGATCATACTCCAATGAAATGGATAAAAGTTAATTTTCACATTATGCATCCTGAAGCCGGAGGAAATAATTTTGACAAAAGATCGGCCAAGGTATTTATGAATGAAGTATTGCATTGCGCCAATGAAAAGCTAAGTCGCAATAAACAAATGAATTTGCCAGTAGGGAATACCAATCCAGCCTTACCAATTCAATATCGTTACAAGATTTGGCCCCGAAAATACATAGCTGGAGATGATGGGATTTACCACCATTATGATGATGAACTGTATTACATTTTAAGCAAAGGAAAAGTTCGTAACAATTACAGCCGCAAGGTTTTTGAAAAATACGGGATTCAAAAAGATACGGTCATGAATATCTTTGTTATGGGAATTCATGTAGACAGTTTAAAATCTAAAACGTATAAACCGTCCTCCAATGGAATTGCATTGGGTACCTGGCTCAAAGTAGCGAAATGGCATTATAATGCACAGGATACGATAATCAAAGATGGGAAAATTAAAGTGCCTAAAGGTAGGTGGTATGCTCAGGCGCTGCTCAATCATGAAGTCGGACATAATGTAGGACTAAGACATACCTGGCGAGGCAATGACGGTTGTGATGATACACCGAATAATGCGAATTGTTGGAATGAAAAAAGTGGTGGGAAATGTAGGGAAGAATGGTCCAATAATATCATGGATTACAATTCAAGAGCCGGAGCTTGGTCTCCTTGTCAGATCGGTACAGCTCATTACAAAATGTCCAAGAAAAAAGATAAGCTAAGGGGCTTGTTGATTAAAACCTGGTGCCGTTACGATAAGGAAAAATCCATTCACATTTATGATGACGTGGTCTGGCCAGGTGCAAAGGATCTGGAAGGAGATATCATTATTGAAAATGGAGGATCACTCACGATTCAATGCCGGGTTTCTCTTCCTAAAGGAGCAAGAATAGCTGTAGCAGAAAAAGGTCGGTTGATATTAGACGGCGCTCATCTTGAAAATGATTGTGGTCAAAAATGGAAAGGGATAGAAACCTGGTCCAAAGGAGCCAACAAAGGGTTGGTTATTGCTCAAAACGATCCAGTAATTGAACATGCTGAAAATTCAATTCAGATGGTCAATAAAGCGATTCCGTAGCTTTTTATAAGACTTTTCTTATTCATTTTAAACCAATCCATTCTTTTAATGTTTACCATTTTATGCAAGGAGAAAACAAACAAAAAATCAATATTTTCTGGCACAGAAGAGATTTAAGACTAGAGGACAATGCCGGCCTTTATCATGCTTTAAAGTCAGAGTTTCCTGTACTTCCATTATTTATCTTTGATTCCGAAATTCTGGATAAATTGGAAGATAAAAATGATGCTAGATTAACTTTCATCCATCAGGAACTGCAAAGGATTCAGGAAGAGTTGAAAGAGAAAGGCTCAAGTATTTTAATTAAAATAGGTCAACCTAAAAAAGTTTGGAAAAAGCTTGTAAAAGAATTTGATGTCAACACCGTTTTTACCAACAGGGATTACGAACCTTATGCCCTCCAAAGAGATCATTCCATTAAAGAAATATTGGAAAAATCCAAAATAGAATTCAAGGATTATAAAGACAATGTTATATTTGAACACAAGGAAGTTACAAAAGATGATGGCTTGCCTTACACGGTGTTTACTCCTTATAGTCGAAAGTGGAAAGCGAAGTTGGAAACAAAAGTTGAAAAAGTAGGCAGAGGCAATTTGTCTTATTATTTTAAATCCTATCCTAACGAAAAATACCAGAGCAATTACTACAAAACAGCTCCATTGGCCTTGCCTTCTTTATCAGAAATTGGTTTTGAAAAATCGGATTTAAGTTTCCCATCCAAAGAAGTCAAACGAAGTTTAATAAAATCTTATACTGAAAACAGAAATTTTCCAGCTATCGACGGAACGTCTAGATTGGGCATACATTTCCGATTCGGAACAATAAGTATTCGAGAGAAGGCAAGAAAAAGTGCACTGCTTAATGAAACGTTTCTGAATGAATTAATTTGGCGAGACTTCTACTCTATGATATTGTCGAATTTTCCGCATGTGATTGGCAATCCATTTCGTGCAAAGTATGATTTTATCAATTGGAGAAGTGATGAAAAAGATTTCCAGGCTTGGTGTGAAGGACGGACGGGGTATCCGATGGTAGACGCAGGGATGCGAGAATTGAATAATACAGGACATATGCACAACCGAGTAAGAATGGTGGTGGCTAGCTTTTTGACGAAACATCTTTTAATAGATTGGAGATTGGGAGAAGCTTATTTTGCCAGAAAATTATTGGACTTTGATTTAGCATCTAATAATGGAGGTTGGCAATGGGCAGCAGGTTGTGGAACGGATGCAGCACCTTACTTTCGTATTTTTAACCCAGAATCGCAACTCAAGAAGTTCGACAAGGATTGCGTTTATGTAAAGAAATGGGTTCCTGAATTTGGTACAGAGGATTATGCAAAACCTATAGTAGACCATAAGATGGCTCGGGAGCGTTGCCTAGCGACTTATAAAGAAGGTTTAGACAGAGCTGCTAAATAATCAGAACGAATAATGTTAAGTCAATAATTCAAAGCAATAAAAAAGCCTCATTCTTTACAGAACGAGGCTTTTTAACTCTCTCAATATAACTATTAAAAATCTCAAATAAATTCTTCTATTTAGAATTTAAAGCATTTCTTTTTATTCTTCTTTTTGCGTTTGCTTTTCTTAAAACGCTTCTTGTTTCCCATCCCTTGATAGCCTGAGTATACAGGATAATTTCCACCTTTGCGACTACCGCTAAAGGAAGTAGCGCTCGAAGTTGTCCTTGCAGCAGCAGGAACTATTTCTTGTGGTACTTCTGCATTGCCAGCAGCTGCCACAGCAGGTGCTTCTTCAATCTGCT
Organism: uncultured Saprospiraceae bacterium; assembly: GCA_938041325.1. Classification (GTDB taxonomy): domain Bacteria; phylum Bacteroidota; class Bacteroidia; order Chitinophagales; family Saprospiraceae; genus CALIAG01. Next base: position 21,573 of record CALIAG010000019.1, read on the forward strand.
CTTGAACTTGAATAGGAGTTTCAGGAATACTTTCGTCTGCCAACTTAATGATTTCAGGAGTAGGTTGTTCTGGAATACTCTGTACGGGCTTATCTGCTTCAGTTGTGATCCTGATTACAGTCCCCATACTTACATAGTCCATATCAAAATTGGCGGATAGAATTTCTTGATCTGATGCGCCGTCCTTTTTGACAACAACGGTGGTTTCAGAGAATTTCTCGTCTTGGTATTGTCTCTTTACTTGCGCATTGGACAATTGGATAAGCCATAGGCTCATAGCCAGAACTAAGCTTAATTTTTTCATTAGGATTACAATTACAATATGTTCAAAAATCGGTGCCTGTTGGCTTTGTTTTTCCCCCTATTTTTCAAGGAGTTGGATATGTTCTTTTGTATTAAACTTTAATATAATTTATAACATGAATTGTTCCAAAAACGTTCCATGACATATATTAGTTGCCATTAAGACGTTTAATTTTGAAATCAGTAACAAACTAAATCAATACGTTTTAAAAGAGATGATTGGTGTGTATAGCTAAAACAAGAATTGGAAAAGGCTCTATTTTTTCATTTTCTCATTTTGTAATTTATTGATTGTCAATTTTTTAGACAATGTTTAATCACATATAAGTACTATACAAAATTATCCCTTTCTATACTTAATATCAAGCGAAGACACGTAATAAACAACTAAACAGGCGCTTTTAATAAGAAATTAATGTTAGTTAAATTTTTAATTTATTTTTTTATGAAATATATAAGAGCTTAGTAGTGATTGTTTAAGCCAGATATATGAGGATTTTGCTGAATAAATAGACCGTTTAGGTTAAGCTTCCAGAACTTAACGTTTTTAACACTATTTGTGAAAAAAATGAATTCAAAGCTGTCACTAGAATAACCTTTCAGGTTTTTCTAATAATGAAGAGTAGATCTTTGATGGAGAAATTTGATTGTTTTAAAGCTCAGAAATGGCTTTAAAGCTTTCTTTGAGGGAAGCAACATTTTACCAAAAAGAGTAGGGGAGAAAGGTCCTAGATACAAAAAAAGCAGGTTGGCCAAGACCAACCTGCTTTTAGGTATCAAATTATTTTATTAGAATCTTATTTGTGCTTAGAGATCTTAATGGTTTCTGTAGTCTTCGCAGAATCGTTGTAGTTGATTCTGATAAAGTATAGTCCAGAAGATAAAGCACTAAAGTCAGCATCTAAGGTTTGCTCTCCAGCAGCTACTTGATAAACTCCAACAACTTTACCATCAGCACTTAAAATTTGTACTGTAGCATCCGCTGTTACTTCTTGTCCAATTAGAATTTGAAGTGAGTTAGTAACTGGGTTAGGATAGGCAGAAAGTTGATCGTCTCCTTTAGTGACCATTACTTCAGCAACTTCAGAGAATACAATTTCACCATCCAAACCAACTCTTTTGAGTCTGTAGTAGTTCATTCCTTTTTCAGGATTGTTATGCATGTATTGGTAAGTATTGCTTACCGCATTTCCATTTCCTGCTAACATTGACAATTCTTCAAAATTCTCCCCATCAGTTGAGAAGTAAATGAAATAATTGTAAACATCTGTTTCAGCATCAGTTGCCCAATCCAAACGAACCAACGTTTCATTGATCATTGTCGCTCCGAATCCCATTGCAAAGTTTGCTGCAGGACAGAAGGCATCATCAACACAAACTTTAATGATGTTAGATTCAACAATATAATCAGAACATCCAGCTCTTCTAGCACATCTGATGAAGTATGTAGTCTCACTCAAAATACCTGGTTGGTAATCTTCGAAGTTAGAATTTGCAATTGGTGTCCATGAAGTATTGAATACTGGTTGATCAGAAAACATCCATAAGTATTCGATTGGTCCACTTCCTCCTGATGCAGGAAGAACGCTTCTCAATAATCCAGTAGCATCACCAGGACACAATTCATCATCTCCACCTTCGATTTCTACTAAACCACCATCCGTTGCATCATCGCAAATTGGGTGGATACCAGCATCAATCGTTAGGTCATCATCTTGACCCTCAGTAATGATTATAATATCAGTCTTACCATCACTATTTACATCGCTATCAATTGCATCTCCACCATTGTCTTGCTGTGTAAATGTCCAGTCAGCAGGCAATTGACTAAAGGCAACATAATAAACACCAGGATCAACACATTCTAAAAGGTAGAATCCATTTTCATCAGTGGTGGTCATCATAATCATATTGTCATCAGCATTACAAGCTACATTATCTAGACCTCTGTCAAATAAAGTAACCTTTACGTTTGCAACACCTTCTTCATCATCATCTTGTCTTCCGTCTTGATCAAGGTCATACCAAACATAGTTTCCAATGTTGATACAAGTATGGAATCCTGCGTCAATTGTTGGGTCATATTCTCCAGGTCCTAATGTTACCATTTGAGACATTCCCATATCGCCAGCATCACTATCAAGTGCATCGTCACCTCCTAAGTTTGATCCAGTTGGTGTATAACCAGTTGGTGTATCAAAAGTAACTTTATAAGTACCAGGAAGTAAACCGTCAAACATGTACATTCCAGTAGCATCGGTGAACAACATTCTCATTATATCAAGACCATCAACTGTAGTACCAGTCAATGTCACTTTTACACCTTCTATGCCAGATTCACCTGGATCTTGAACACCATTCTTATTGGTATCTTCCCAAACATAGTTTCCTAATTTAGCAGGATCTTCTAATGTTACAGAAGCTTCACAGCTACATCCAACTTCGTCCGTAATGACTACATCGTATGTTCCAGCACTTAAGCCATCAATGCTTTGAGTACTTGCTCCGTTGCTCCAGTTATAAGTAAGTGCACCAGTTGCACCGATTGCACTTGCAGAAGCACTACCATCAGAACCATTTAATACGCTGATGTCTGTTCCTTCATTATAACTAGAAGTTACAGCAGCACTACAAGAAGCTAATCCTGAATTGACAGTTACTGTTGTAGGACTTGCCGTACCAGTACATCCTGCAGCATTTGTTACCGTTACACCGATTGTATAAGTGCCAGGCATCATCATCGTATAAGTAGGAGTGCTAGAAGTTGCATCATCAAATGAACCTCCAGAAGCGGTCCAGCTATATGTTGCACCTGAAATAGAAGTAGCAGATAAATCTACAGAACCTCCTCCACAAATACTTGCGAAATCAGGAGTGATTGACACAGTAGGGGAGCCAGAAATAGTTACCGTTGAAGAAGCAGTTGCAGTACAATCACCTTCAGCAGTTACAGTAACACCGATAGTATAAGTACCAGGCGTCATCATTGTATAAGTTGGTGTTGCACTTGATGCATCATCAAATGAACCTGCAGAAGAAGTCCAAGCGTAAGTCAAAACAGGTCCAGAAACATTTGCAGTTAAAGCAACTGAAGAACCAACACATGCTTGAGCACCATCAGGGTCGATGGAAACTGTAGGACAATCTACAGGGCAAAGAGACGGATCTCTAACTACTTCGATAGAGTTACTTAGATCAAAACAACCTGTTAAGTTTCCAGCATTTTGACCAGCTTCAGCACCAGCAATATCATCATATCCAACTCTCCAAATCAAGCAAGTACCAGCAGGCGCTCCAGTAATATTGAAGCTTGAGTTAGTTGTAACTTCTAGGATTGTTAAATCAGCAGTTGTTAAAACATATGCGAAGTTACCAGTAGAAGAACCACCAGTTACATTTACATTAATAATATGAGTGTTACCATCTGTAGAACAGAAGGTAGTTGGGTCGTTTGTAGAAATAACTCCTGGATCAGGAGCATCACAACAAAGCGAAGGATCTCTAACAACTTCAATTGGATCACTCAAATCAAAGCAACCTGATAAGTTACCAGCATTTTCACCAACAACAGCACCAGAGATATCAGAATATCCAACTCTCCAAATTAAACAAGTTCCAGCAGGTGCTCCAGTAATATCAAAACTTGAATTAGGAGTCACCTCTAAGATTGTTAAATCAGAAGTTGTTAATACGTATGCGAAGTTACCAGTAGAAGAACCACCAGTAGCTGTTACATTAATAATATGCTGTTGTCCATCCGTTGAACAAAAAGTAGTAGGATCGTTTGTAGAAATCACCCCTGGATCAGGAGCATTACAACAAAGCGAAGGATCTCTTACAACTTCAATTGGATCACTTAAATCAAAACATCCAGATAAGTTGCCAGCATTTAAACCAGCTTCAGCACCTGAAATATCAGAATACCCAACTCTCCAAATCAAGCAAGTTCCAGCAGGAGCTCCAGTAATATCGAAAGTAGAGCTAGCTGTAACTTCTAAGATGGTTAAATCTGCTGTAGTCAAAACAAATGCAAAATTACCAGTAGAAGAACCACCAGTTACATCTACATTAATAATATGAGCATTGCCATCTGTAGAACAGAAAGTAGTAGGATCGTTTGTAGAAATTACTCCTGGATCAGGAGCATCACAACAAAGTGCAGGATTTCTAGTCACTGCGATTGGATCAGAAAGAGCAAAACATCCTCCAAGTCCAGTTGCAGAAGCTCCAACACTTGCACCTGTCAATGAACCATCATGAGCAACTCTCCAAATCAAGCAAATGCCTGCAGGAGCACCAGTAAGGTCAAAAGAAGGTGTAGTACTTATATTTAAAATATTAAGAGCATCATCCGTTAAGACATATGCAAATTGTGCATTTGCATCCGCTCCAGTTGTTGTTACATTAATAATGTGTGAGTTACCATCAGTTGAACAAAATTCAACAGGATCGTTAGTTGAAATACTACCAGGATTTGGTGCATTAGAACCATCAATGGTAACCATCTCTGTTGCTTCACAACCGTTAGAATCTGTAACCACTACAGTATATACTCCAGCAGCAAGACCTACTGGGTCAGCAGTTGTTTGCATCGCAGGATCATTCCAAAGGAAAGTATAAGGAGGAACACCTGTCATTACACTTACATGAGCAGTACCGTTACTTTCTCCACAAACCGATGGAGTAGAAGATAACATTATCCAAATTCCTTCAGGTGACAATTCTACAGTTTGTGTAGCAGTCGCTTGACATCCGTTGGCATCGGTTACTGTAACTCCAATTGTACCTGCGCTTAGTCCAGTTGCTATATCAGTAGTTTGTCCGCCATCCCATAAATAGGTATAAGGCGCAACTCCACCAGAAGCAACCACTGTAGCTGTAGCATCGTTACTACCTCCACAAGTTTCGTAACTTGAAGTTGTAAATAAGGAAAGCCCAGAAGCATTGGGAATTGTAACTGTTGTCTCAGCACTACAACCTAATGCGTCAGTGACCGTTACTCCGTAAGGTCCGGAAGCAAGACCAACAGCATCATCAGATGTTTGTCCGTCAGACCATAAATAAGAATAAGGCTCTGTTCCAAGCATCGCACTAACGTGTGCAGTTCCTGATGCAGATCCCGAGCATGCAGCTGTAAAAGAAGTCATAATCCAAACTCCTTCAGGATGCAAGCTAATAGCACCAGACGCAGTTGCAGTACAACCAGCATCATCTGTGACGATTACTGAATAATCACCGACATCAAGACCTGACGCAATAGCAGTTGTTTGTCCATCACTCCAGACATAAGAATATCCAGGTGAACCATTAAAACCAATCGCTTCTAAAACACCATTACTACTCACTTCGCAAGTTGTGTAGGAGGGTTGAGAAACAACTATAACTCCCAAATTGGAAGTAGAGCAATCTTGTGCATTCAAGCCGAAACTTGAAAGCAGAAATAAGCCTGATAAACAGAAGGCTTTCAATAATAAAAACGTGTGTTGTGTAAGAGTTTGTTTTTCCATGAAACTATAGTTTTAATAATTGGAAAATTATTAAATAACTGATCAAGTCAGCATTATTCTTATTTTCAATTTTGACGGTTTTCGGAATGTAAAGCTACTCCTTTGTGAAAACGGAGTATTAATTATTTGAATTTTTGGTATTACAAGCTATACTATTCCCTAGGGGGGAACTTAACTTGTTAATTTTGCTTTACTATTGTGGAAGTAGATTTTGGATAGACTCCTTAAATAGAATTATTACCATAAAAGTACATAAAAGAAATAGTTTTCTCAAGTCTCAAAGTCTCTTTTATGACTTTGTGATGAATAATACCAGATTTAGGTTAATTTTTTAATTATTAATTAACTGATGTGTTGGATTTTTTTGAGCTTTATTGAAGGTTTTTTGCTTCAAATAACCTTTCAAAAGTTTATTGTTAGAGGTCTATATCAAAGTAGGTTTATATGTGTAAATATCTGTTAAACAGTTATTAATGTATTGTGAATTTTGTTTATTTGTTTGATCAAACTGTTTTCGTGATCGTTGTAAATAATGAAATCACTCAATTTCACTTTATCCTCATCATTCCATTGTTTATTTATTCTTGATTGTACTTGTTCCCTGGAGCTTTTATCTCTAGCCATGACCCTTTCTATGCGCAATTCCAATGGAGAAACTACCGTGATAATTTTGTCTAATGTCGCAAAGTTGCCACTTTCAAATAAGAGTGCTGCTTCCTTAATGGTGTAAGGGGATTTTGAATGATCCAGTTGCCATAATTCGCCATCTTTCTTTACAGCGGGATGAACGATTTCATTGAGTGCCTTTAATTTTGACTGATCTTGAAAAGCTACCGCTCCAATATATTTACGATTTAAATTACCGTCTCCGAAATAAGCTTCTTTTCCAAAGACCTTTTTTATTTCTTGGATTACTTCTACATTATTGACCATCAGTAGTTTAGCTCTGTCATCAGCGTAGTAAATGGGAATTCCGTAAGTTTCGAAAATCTTACAAACAGTGGTTTTACCACTACCAATTCCCCCTGTGATCCCTATTTTTAGTCCCATTTTAACAAGTATTAGTCAGATTTGAATTTGAATTTTAGAACATGGCAAGTACAATTTCGTAAATTTAGTCAAGAATGTCAGAATAGCACATTCAAACGCTTAGGTATTCTTTTTTTATTCACTAAAAAACAAGGATGGAAATCCGTAGGAGTTCAAAAAATCTACTCTTGAGTATTTTAAACCTTCCTTTTAAAATATTGATTATTAGCTTTTTAAGCATCAGTTGCTTAAAGGGACAAGATCTTCATTTTTCTCAATTCTATCAAAATCCTTTGAATTTAAACCCAGCCTTAACTGGTGTTTTTCAAGAAGATCTCAGATTTACTTCAACTTTCCGTCAGCAATGGCAATCGGTTCCAGTCCCTTTTACCACTTTCACTGGTTCATTTGATACTAAGCTTTCTATTAAGGAGATATCTAGTGGAGTAATTTCCGCAGGTTTGATTCTAAATGCTGATCAAGCAGGGGATTCCCAATTGAGTCAAATTCAAATCGCCGCCGCAGGATCCTATGCACATAAATTGAATAAGCAGAATATGTTGAGTATTGGATTGCAACTTGGTATTTCTCAAAGAGCCTTCAAAACAGATGATTTGCAGTTTGCGAATCAATTCAATGGTGAGTTTTTTGATCCGAATCAAAATAGTAGAGAGCGTTTTGATAGAACAAGCTTGATCTATGCTGATTTATCAACAGGGTTTAATTGGCATTTTCAAACAAGCGAAAGAAATTGGTTGGATATAGGAGTAGGTCTTTTTCATTTAAATGAACCCAATTTTAGTTTTTTAGAAGAGAACGATATTAAGTTGAAGAAAAGATGGGCGTTTAGTGGACAAGGGCTTTTTAAATTAAATGAAGTTTTAGATATTTCTGGAATTGCACTATATAATACAAGGCGTTCTGCAAATGAGTTGGTAATAGGCACAGGTATTCGGTACTATTTAAAGAAAGAAGATTTTTCCCTTTTTGCCATTCAACCCATGCTTTCTTACAGAGTAGGTTTTAATGATGCAATTATTCCAGGTATTTTAGTTTTATATGATTCCTGGAGATTTGGATTAAGTTTCGATATAAATGTTTCTGATTTTAAAATTGCTACTGGAGGAAACGGAGGTCCAGAAATTACTGTTCAATATCTTATCAAGAAAGTAAAACCCATAGATGAAATCAAGGTTTGTCCTATTTTTTAAAAGGATTAAAAATACAATCGTGCTGACTTTTAGTTTAGGGCTATTGCTATCTCTCAACCTAAACGCCCAAAGTTCAAAAGCTTTTTTCAAGGCTGCGGACCAGGCCATTTTGAAAGGAGACAATGTTTATGCCTTTGAGTATTTGAAGAATGGTCTAAACCAGGAACGGGACAACTATGTGAGGAAAACGCAATTGGCTGAAATTGCACTGGAAATCAATGCTTTTGATTTTGCGGAAAATATTCTATTGACTCAATTATCAAATAAGAGTACAACGAATAAATATCAGCAACATCTCTTGCTGGGGAAAGTGTATGAAGGAAAAGGGGAGTATGAAAAAGCCATCGAAGAATATTCGAAATTATTCGTTCCAAAGAATGTCGACTTAAAGAAAAAGGAAGAAGCAAAAAAAAGAACAGATCATTGCAATTGGGCATTAACCAAAGTAAAAGATTCTTTGAATGTTAGTGTATTCCATTTTGATAAATCAATCAATTCACCTTACTCAGATTTCGGAGCCCTCCTGCTAAGTGATACGTTGGTTTTTAGCTCTTTCAAGTTTGAAGCTGGGGAAAATTTAAATAGCCCTTCTGGAAAAACAACAAAGCTGTTATTCAAAAGTCCAGGATCCAGAGCAAAACCTTTTCCCAAAAAAATAAATGATGTAAATCATATCGTTGCGAATGCAACATTCAATGAAGGCCGTACCAAAATGTATTTCACGAAGTGTAAGTTTGAAGACGGTTTAGGTATACGATGTTCGATTTACTCTTCTACAAAAGACAAGCGCAAACGTTGGGGGACACCCAAAAGAATGAATGATATAGTGAATGAGAAAGGAGCAACAACGACCCACCCACATTTGTCAATGCATCCTCAAACAAAACAACCCATTTTAATATTTATATCAGACAGGAAAGGTGGAAAAGGAAAGGAGGACATTTGGTTTGCGAATTTGAATGAACAAGGGGTAGCAACTGGTGTTGAAAATCTAAAATATTTAAACACAACGGAAAGTGAAGCAAGTCCATTTTTCGATTTGAAAAATAAAGAAATTTATTTTAGCTCTACCGGAAGAAAAGGATTGGGGGTTTATGACATTTATTCTTGTAAAAATCCTTTTACGAATCCAAGTGAAATTAAGCACCTTCCTTATCCCATTAATACCAGTTATAATGATTTGTATTATACCATAAATACAGATTCAACTTTTGCTTTAATCTCTTCTAATAGGCCCGGCTCTTTTTATCTTGATAAGTCGAATAAGACCTGTTGCAATGATATTTTCAAAATCAATTTTAATACTGAAGACGATAAGGTTTTAGTTGAAAAAGAAGAGCCGGATACAACAAGTTTTCCGTTGGTTGTAACAGCAATTGAAAAGCCTGAAGAACCAGCAGAAAAAGAACAACCTGCAATCATTACAGAAAGGTATGTTCCTAAGAGTTTAGAAGAGTTCTTGCCTTTGACGCTGTACTTTGACAATGATCAACCAGATCCACGTACTCGAAAATCCAGTACTGAGAAAGACTATTCAACAACCTACTTGAAGTACATTTCAAAAAAGGAAGAGTACAAGATTAATTTTTCTGCAAATAGTTCAGAATATGAAAGAGGGCAAAACGATCAAAATTTAGAATCTTTCTTTGAAGACGAAATCAGGCTCGGCTTTGATCGTTTAAATCTTTTTTCTGAAATGCTATTATTGAAATTAGAAGCAGGCGAACAAATTGAAATATTTTTAAAAGGATATACCAGTCCGCGAGCCAAAAGTGATTATAACTTATTCTTGGGTCAGCGAAGAGTCAGTTGTCTGAGAAATCATTTCAGCACTTATCAAAACGGAATATTTTCAACCTATCTAAATAGTGGTTTTTTGAAAATATCGGAAAGGTCTTTTGGAGAAACTACTGCAAGTCAAAACATTTCAGATGATTTAGAAGACCGTCGTAATTCGGTTTATTCTGTTCCCGCAGCCAAGGAACGAAGGGTAGAAATCATTGAAATCATCAGAAATTAATTTTTTATCCACATATATTGATTTCTAACATTTTTTGGAACGAATATTGCATATAATCGTAATATAATACTCCACACTATTATTCCACACACCTTTTGATGTACTCCCATGTCGTATAACGATCAAACTGCTTTCGTCAGTTCTGATCCTGTTTCAGTTTTCTAATTATCAATACCGGAAATTAAGTTGCAAATGCTCGTGACTAGAGGGAATTCCTTTGCTAGTTACTAAGCTATAGGCCCATGGTCTTAGGCAATTATTTTTCTATGTACAAAAAACAAACTATACTATGACGGGAACGCTTCTACTCCGCTTTAGCATGACTATTTCATGTTGCTTATCCTCTGTTTTTTTAGCAGCTCAATTGAATGCTGATTTTAATTTTTCAGCCACTGAAGGTTGTGGCTCAGTGCAAGTTTCTTTTTGTGACGAGTCTACTTCTTCCAATAATATTGTTGCTTGGTCCTGGGATTTAGGTGGAGTAGCTTCCAGTCAAGAATGTCCTGGCAGAATTTTCGGGTCATCAGGTACTCACACCGTTTGTTTAACGGTAACCGATGCTCAGGGAAATACTGATACAGAATGCAAAGTTGATTTGATTACAGTTTTTGAAGAACCTACGGCTGACTTTAACTCAGACTTCACTCAGGGTTGTGCACCACTTGCTGTTGATTTTTTGGATATGTCCACCGCTCCCCAAGGTTCATTGGTTGAGTGGGAATGGATATTGGAAGGTCCATGTGGGACTGTTGTCTTAAATGATATGACAAATTCCAATACCAATTGTATTTTTACAGATCCTGGAAGCTATGATGTTTCCTTGCGTATAATAGATGAAAATGGATGTTCAGATTATATTTCAAAACCTGATTATATTACCATCCATCCGGATCCGATTATTTCGTTTACAACCTTAGATACCTTTTCTTGTACTGCACCATTAAGTGCTCAGTTTTTAAACGAGAATATAGAACTAGGAGTTCTTTACACTTGGGATTTTGGAAATGGAGATACTTATGAAGGACCGATTCCGCCAATTGTTAGTTACAATAGTATTGGAAATTATGATGTAGAATTGAAAGCAGAAAATACTTCAACTACTTGTGAAGTCAGTGAAATAAAAGAGGATCTTATTCAGATCGCTTATCCTGTTACTTTTACAGCAGATGCTCAAACCGTTTGTGTTGGAGAAACCTTACGTGTTGAAGATACTTCTGTTGACGCAGCAGACAGCATAAGATGGACCTTTAGCGATGGAAGTTTTTTTACCTCGAATTCTGTTGACAAGACTTTTGACTTTCCTGGCTGTTATACCTTTACCTTGAATCGCTATATTGACGGCTGTGTTTTTACCGAAGTTGGAGCCAATTGTATTCTTGTTAATCCGGCTCCAAGTGTTTCATATTCGAATGATAACAATATTGGTTGCACACTTCCACATGTAGTAAATTTTGTAGGAATGTCCTCAACGGCACAAACTTGGTCCTGGGATTTTGGAGATGGGTCAAGCCCTGAAAATACACAATATCCAGTTCATCAATTCAATCAATATGGTGATTTTGAAGTTGAACTGACGGTTACAAATGCTCAAGGATGTTCTAATTCTGAAATTATAAATACCATTGAAGTTAAGGAAGTTGAAGCCCAAATTGATGAAATTCAGATTGCAGGATGTTTGCCGCTTGACGCTAATTTTACAGAAAATTCTTATTCCGTCACACCAATCAATACTTGGAATTGGGAGGTCGTAACAGATCAAGGGGCTTATCAATCGAATACGGATACTGGAATGTTTAGCATTCCGGATACAGGCGTTTGGGATTTAATACTCACTGTTTCAAATACTTTGGGATGTGTAGATGTCGATACTTTACAACGAGCAATAGTTGTAGGAACCTTGCCCGAAATAGCATTTGAAGCGGACCCTCGAGAAGAATGCATCGAGACGGATATTAATTTTACAGACCTATCCAGCAACTATGCAGAGAGTTGGGTTTGGGAATTCGGAGATGGAGATATTGCAACGACTCAAAATGCTACTCATCAATACCAAGACACAGGTTACTACGATATCATTTTAACCGCATCCCACAATGGTTGTGAAAACGATACTGTTTACCAAGATTATATTCACATCAAAGAACCGCTTTCGAAATTTAATATTTCGCTTGATTGTGAACAACCTTATTTGCGTTTTTTTAATGATCAATCTATTGGTGCACAAACTGTCTTATGGGATTTCGGAGTCACAGAGTCTACTGTCGACACCTCTACCGCTTGGAACCCTACCTTTGTTTATCCCAATACAGGTACATATATTGTAACACAAACCGTTTTTAACAGCAGTACTTCTTGTGATCATTCTACAACAAAGACAGTTGTCATTACAGAACCCAATGCGAACTTTGACCTCAATGTATTTAGTGGCTGCGTTCCACTTGAAATCCAAACGGTAGACCTATCTGATTTTGCAGTGGAATGGGACTGGACTTCTCCTGGAGGAAGTCTTTCTAATAACCAATTTCCAGAACCGAATATTACTTTTAATTCAGCAGGGGCTTATACTGATATCGAGTTGATCATCAAAGATTTTAATAACTGTCGAGATACCTTTCTTTTAGTAGACACTATTTTTGTGAATGGAATCACTGTTGATTTCTCCTTTGATCCTGCATCCGGATGTAATCCATTGCCAGTTAATTTTATAGATTCTTCTTCTAATTTATTTGCAAATAATATTCAATGGGATTGGGACTTTGGAGATGGAACAGCTAGTGAATCTGGTTTATTTCTTGATCATGCTTTTAACGAACAAGGATTGTTTGATATTACTTTAACCGTTCGAGATGATTGGGGCTGCTCAGAAACGCTTAGTATACCTGACGCAATAGATGTCGCTCAACCAGTAGCAGATTTTTCTACCTTAGATACTTTAAGTTGTACATCTCATTGTGTGCAATTTCAAAACAGCTCAATAGGCAATGATTTAAATTATTATTGGGATTTTGGAGATGGAAATATCTCTATTGATGAAAACCCTGAACATTGTTATCAAACGGAAGGGCTATATGATGTTTGTCTAACAATCGAAGATAATTATGGTTGTGATAGCACTTTATGTAAATTGAATTACATTGAAATTGCTGACCCTGTAGCAAATTTTACGGGGTCACCATTAAGTGCCTCTTGTCCACCTTTGGAAAGTACATTTGTAAATCTATCTCAAAATGCGACTTCTTTCTTCTGGACTTTTGAATCGAATACAGATACTTCTTTTTCTGAAAATCCAATTTATATTTATGAAGAACCAGGCTTGTTTTCCGTTAGTCTCGTAGCAGCATCTACAGATTTCTGCAGAGATACATTGACGATTGACAATTACATTGATATTGATGGGCCTAAAGGAGATTTTTCTTTTGAAATAGATACTTCTTGTACTCCCGTTAAGGTTACTTTTAAAGCAAGTTCTGCAGAGCCCTATGAATACATTTGGCATTTTGGCAATGGTGAAACTTTGGCTAGAGGAGCGGGCTTATCTTCCGATTCCCTAATTTATTTTTATGAAACTCCGGGAACGTTTTTAAGTTCTTTGCAATTGATTGATCCATTTGGCTGTAGTCGAATTATAGAAGCGGAACAAACAATTTATATTTCTCAATTGATTGCTCAATTCGTGGCTTCGGATACGCTGCTATGCGATGAAAATAATCCAATAATTTTTTCTAACCTCAGCAACTCTACAGACCCAATTTTGTTTTCAGAATGGCTTTTTGAAGGAGGAGATATTCCGCAAACAAATGATTTGGAACCTTCTATTATTTATAACCTTCCTGGAGAATTCGATGTTCAATTGATTGTTGCCAACGAATTTTGTATAGACACTTTGAGTAGAAACGATTTTATTAAAGTCGGGTCATTGCCGAATGCAAATTTCCTTAAGTCTGCAGAAGAAGGATGTGCCCCATTGCAAGTTGATTTTACGGACCTATCAAGTGTACCTAATTCAACAATAGTTTCCTGGGAATGGGATTTCGGGAATGGGCTTTTTTCAAATCTGCAGAATCCATCTAATACTTATACCTCAGGAGGTGTTTTTCCTATTTCCTTAAAAGTTACTTCAGACATAGGTTGTCAATCTGTTTTTTCTCAAACAATAACCGTTAGTGAAATTGCGGAATTGAATTTATCGGATGATCAAACAATCTGTATCGGAGGTGTTGCTAGTCTAAGCGCCGAAATAGTTGGTGATACAAGCGGTCTGTTTTATAGTTGGTCTCCTGCTACGGATTTGTCTTGCACCCAATGCTTAAATCCAAATGCAAGTCCTTTGGACACAACAACGTATCTATTTACTGTTACGAACGCAGATGGGTGTATAACGACCAGTGCTACAAAAGTGAATGTACTGCCTTTTTCAGCACCTGTGATTGAGATATCAAAGGATACATCTATTTGTTATGGAAACTTTGCACAATTGAATGTAGTAGGCGGCGCCAATGTTTATGAATATCAATGGGATGAATTAAACTCTGGTTTATCTTGCTATCAGAATTGCAATAATCCTTTGGCCAATCCGCTTGAAAATACAACATACCATGTTACCGTTACAAATGAGTATGGTTGTTCATCAAGGGATTCAGTGACCATTGAAGTAATTGATGATCGACAAAGTTTTGCAACAGAAGATCAAATTATCTGTGAGGGAAATGAAATACAGTTGAATATTGATTATGGAGAAGATCCGACTTGGTCCAATACCACAGGTTTGAGTTGTATCTATTGTCCCAATCCAATAGCAAACCCAACGACTTCGATTCATTATGTAGTGGAAGTAAGAAGTCAAAATAATTGCCTCATTTCCGATTCAGTATTTATTGAAGTAATAGATGAAAACTCCATTGATGCAGGAGAAGATGTAAAAATATGTGAAGGAGAAACCATTCAATTGGCCGGAAAGGGGAGTGGGAATGTATCTTGGTTTCCAAGAGAATATTTGGACAACACTATGATACTTACACCCAATGCCAATCCACTCACCACTACACAATATTTCCTTGAAACAACCTTAGGGCAGTGCGTTTTAAGAGATTCTGTTTGGATAGAGGTAAATACTAAAACAATGGTAGAGGCAGAAGATTTGGAAATTTGTAAAGGAGACAGCATAAACTTGTTTTTGGAAGGAGAGTTTGATGTTGTCAATTGGTATGTAAACTCAATTTTTTTAACAGATAATGAAAGCCCTTTTTTAGTCCCGGAAGAAGATCTTGCGATTTCTGCCATTGCAAAATGGAGGACTTGCATTCCAGATACCGTTTCTTTTTTAATAACAAGTAATGAATTACCACAAGTGGAATTACCCACTGTTCATGAATTTTTACCTGAACAAGGCATACAAATCGAATTAGATTACGACGAAAGTGAATCCTATGATTTTACTTGGTTTCCAAATGCTGATTTAGATTGTAATAAATGCCCTCGACCGATTGTTCAAACTGATTCTTCTTTTTTATTGACTTTGATTGTAGAAGATTTACAAACTAAATGTGAAAATGAATTCAGTAGCTTCATTCAACCGGCTAATCGCTGTCCCGAAAACTTGATTGCCGTCCCAAATGCTTTTAGCCCGAATGAAGATGGTCAGAATGATGAACTAGAGATTTTTCCTTCCCCCGCTATCAAAGAATATGTTAGTGATTTCCGTGTTGTTGATAGATGGGGGAATGTGGTTTTTCAAACCAATAATCCTGATCAAAATTGGTCAGGAAATTATAAATCTAAACCAGCACCTATTGGAATCTATTTATGCGAAGTTCGCTATCTGTGTCCCATTACTGGAAGGTTGGAAAGTGTATTTAGTGATGTGCTATTGATTAAATAATTTCGAATAAGGAATTCTTATAATGAGAATTTTTAATGTTAATATGAGAATTTTAAGTTTATTACAGATCAAGTAATAGCGATTCTGTGACATTAGAAAAATGTAACATTACAATTTTCACTAAATTCTTATCACTTGTTTTACACATGATTACTTCTAGAAATAAGAAACAAAAAAAAACGGACCATTTTGCGACATACATAAGTAGCTGAAAATGAATTTACTGCGGCATGCTCTTTGACTTTATATAAGCATTAAGAAAAAGAGAAAAAACCCGTAGTTAATATGCTTAATAAATGCCTATTAGCCATTTTGACGTTATCGCTATTTTCAATCTTGGAAATAAATGCGCAAGTAACCGTTGATTTTGATGCTGATGTTAGAGAAGGTTGTGGATCACTTCAAGTATCCTTTTCTGATCAATCCAGTTCGACTGCAGGAAGTATTACATCCTGGGAGTGGAATCTTGGAGGAGTAAGTTCAAACCTTGCAGACCCCGGACGAATTTTTGGTTCCGTTGGTTCTTATCAAATCTGTTTGACTGTTACCGATAATCAAGGTAACACGGATACTAAATGTGAAGAAGATTACATTGTCATTCACGATTTACCAACTCCTGATTTTATCGCAACTGTTAATACTGGCTGTATCCCACACGAAGTAACATTCGAAGATCGATCGACAAGCACTTCGGATATCGTTGAATGGATATGGGATGTTGGTGGTTCTGCAGGTGTTGTAACCCAAACTGGATCCGCTGAACCAGTTACTTCACTATATACAATTGCAGATGACTATTCTGTGAATCTAATTATAAGAGATGAAAATGGTTGTGAATCCATTCTTTTTGAACCTTCTTATGTTATCGTAAATGGTGAGCCTATTATTGATGTAGAAGCTACCGAAACCTTCACTTGTAGTTTTCCATTCTCAGCTAATTTTGTAAATAATAATATAGAACCGAATACCGAGTATACTTGGAATTTTGGTAACGGCAGTATCTTTACTGGTAACACACCTCCTGGAGTTGTCTATGGACAACAAGGAACATATACAGTGACCGTTGTTGGTGCTAATACAATCACAGGATGTGCAGATACTTTGGTTTTACCCGATTATATTCATGTCGGCCACCCAATAGATTTTGAAATTGAAGCGAATACAGGTTGTGTAAATACGCCCCTATCATTTACAAATACATCCGGGGCCACGGCAGATGCCGTAACTTGGGATTTTGGGGATGGAAATACATCCAATGCTGCTAACCCAAATCATTCTTATGCTACAGCAGGATGTTACACTGTAAGTCTAGCTATTGAGATCGATGGTTGTACTACTACAAAATATACTAGTAATTGTATTAATGTTTTCGAAAAACCAACAGTATCCTATTTATTTGATGAGCCAGCTGGATGTACAATCCCACATGATGTACAGTTTACCGGAACAGGTAATTCAATAGGTGTCATTACAGATTGGGCATGGAATTTTGGAGATGGAAATACAAGCTCTCTTCAAAACCCTTCGCACACTTATGATAGCTATGGTGATTTTCCAGTGAGACTCACAATTACTGATAGTAATGGTTGTAGAAAAAAGATTGATGATCAGGAAATTCAGATTCAAGAATTAAGTGCTAGTATTCCTTTTGATTTATTAAACGGGTGTAAACCCTTGGGAGTGAATCTCCTTGACAATTCAAATTCAGTTTTTCCTTTAACAAGCTGGAATTGGGCTGTTGTTGAAAGTGGAACATCTCCAGCAAATGTTATCCACAGTTCAACTCAAGAGAATCCTGTTTTCGCAATTCAGGATACGGGGGTTTATGATGTCATTTTAGAAGTCGCAAATGCTGGAGGCTGTGTTGATAAAGACACTTTTGAGCAAAGAATAGAAGTTGGTATGCCACCTGTTATTTCTTTTGATGCAAACCCAAGAATAAACTGTGTCAATAGTAATACCGACTTCGAAAACAATACTAGTGATTGGGCGGATGTTTTTATTTGGAGTTTTGGTGATGGGGAAGTAGTAGAAGAATTTGAGCCTATATATGAATATGCAGATACAGGAAAATTCGATGTAACTTTAATTGCATTGCATAATGGTTGTCCAAATGAATTAATTCAGACTGATTTTATTGAAATTTTGCCACCAATTGCGAAAGGAAGAGTAACCGTTGATTGTGAAAATCCTTTTGATCGTGTTTTTGACAATAATTCAATTGGTGCGGATTCTATCTATTGGGATTTCGGAGACAATTCGACCTCTTTAGATTCTACCACTTTTAAAGGAGAAACCACATATACATTTCCGGGGACAGGTTCTTACGGAGCCATTTTGATTGCCTACAATGCCGTAACAGGTTGTACGGATACGATTGAACATGCAATAGAAATTACGGATCCTGAAGCAGCATTTACCATTAATGAAACATTAGGTTGTAATCCATTGACCTTAACGGTAAATAACAATTCTCAGTTTGGAGATACTTATTTATGGACTGGTACAGGCGCAGAATTTTCAAATAGCGGTGCCGTAGAGCCAGAAATTGTATTTAATGATTCAGGAACTTTTTCTGATCTTGTTTTAGAAATTGAAGATGTAAATGGTTGTAGAGATACTTTTTTGTTTGCCGATGATATCTTGGTTAATGGTGTAGACGTAGATGCTACATTCAATGCGGCTGGAGGGTGCGAACCGTTTAGTGCGCAGTTTAATGATAATTCAACTGATTTATTTGGAAATATAATTTCTTGGGAATGGAATGTTGCTGATGGTTTATATACCTCTACAGATCAAAATCCATCTTTTGTTATGGATTCTGTAGGTGCCTTTGATGTCGTTTTAACAGTAACCGACGATATAGGATGTACAGGAACAACTACATTTAGTGAAGCAGTATTGGTAACCAAACCAGTTGCTAATTTTGAAGGTGATAGCTTGACCTGTACAGCCGGTCCAGTTCAATTTTTTAATACTTCAGAAGGAGTAGATTTAGTT
>CALIAG010000020.1 GCA_938041325.1 uncultured Saprospiraceae bacterium
GCCTTGGATTAATTCATTTTTGTAAACATGGGTAAAACATCTAAAGCAGCTTCCACTTTAATCTGACGAGGACCTTTTATCATTTTTCCATTTTGATCTTTCCATTTACCTGGAGGGATGATTACCATTCTACTAAAAGCATCCTTTTTCAATATAGGTGCGATTAAATATTTGTTCCCTAAAATAAATTGATCATGGATTGCTTCATAGTTTTGTTGCGGAAATGCAAACTCCATTGAACTAACTATTGGTGCGCCATCTTTAGAGGTTTGATGAGCGAGTTCTAAAATTTCTTCTCCGAATTGAGCATGCATTTGCGCTGCTTTTTGACAAGCTTCCAAATGCTTCTGATCAAGTACCCGCCAAGGTGCAACAGAAAACTGCATCATAGGCATGAGCGCATGTACCTGCGCAGAACGAACGATTAGATTTTGATCGATGCTATCCAGTCCTAAAAAAGAACGGTACTCTCCACCACCTATCATATCAGGACAAGCGTAGGGATAACCCATCAGCCCTTGCAAATTCATTTCCGGAATCAACTTTCCAAGGTCTTTCCAATTAAAGCTTTTATCAGCAAGTCTTTGTGCCAATGGTTTGCCGCCCAACTTCCAACAGGCGCGGTATTCATTCAAAGAATACTCTAGGCCGATTTCTGCAAATAACTTTCCTTGTTCATTCGGACTTACCTCTTTATTGGAAATGGTATTGTAATAAAAAGGGAAATCACCCGCATCTAATTTAAAACCATCTACTCCATAATCTTTTTGCAATCGGGTTAATTCGCCTTTAAACCATTTCGTAGCATTGGGTTCTGTAAAATCCAATACTGCGCTGAAACCATTCCACCATCGAATCATTTTGGCTTCTTTGGGATTTAGCGGATCTCTTAAAAAAGCATTTTTCTTTTCATATAAAAATCTGAAATTTTCAGAATCCGGGCTGACCATTGGACAGACCCAGACCATTACTTTGAATCCCATTTCATGCAAGCTGTCAATCATGCCTTTGGGATCTGGAAAACGCTCTGGTTTGAAATTCCAGTCTCCATAATCTTTTTGCCAATTGTCATCAATCATCAATACGCCAGGAGGGAATCCATTGGCGATGATAGACTTGGCGTAATGCATTACATCCTGTTGATTTTGATTGTAAATGAGTTCTATCCAAGTATTGTATTGTGGCTTGTTGAAAAGAAGTTCATGCGGAATTTTCCCATCAAATTGAAAAAAGTTCGCAACAGCATACTGATGAGCCGTTTGTAGGCTGTTGCCATTCTGGCCGTGCTGGACTTCGGCCTTAATTTCACTAATTTCCAAAGTTTGGTTTTCCTTAAATTCAAAAACAAAAGGTTCCTCGCACCAAATATATCTTCCTTTATTGGACAACAATAAGGGCTGTGCTTGATTGCTTCGATTATGCGATAGGTCTGCTTTGAAGCCAATTTTAAAAGGCATTTGCGAGGCCAAGGAAATATGCCCACCCCACCATTTTTCACCATCCAAAATTTCGATGCTTTTGGTGGTCTGAGCAGCAAGGTACAAAAAGCAAATACTGAAAATTAGAGTTAAAGATGTTTTTATAAAATGTATTTTGTGATTCATAGTATTTTGGAGGTTTCTTTATTTCTTTGCTTATTGTTTAATTAAGGCTAAGCCTTCTGAAATGCATCGATCCATGTCTTTAGAAGCTAATTCAAGATATGGAATAATCTCGCCAGGTTCCTGATTGTCTAAATTCAATTCCCACCAACTTACATCAACATACTTCCCGAATTTGAAACCAACATTGTGATAAGTTCCAACTAAATTAAACCCAAAACCTTTGTGAAACTTTACACTGGGTTCATTGGGCTGGGTAATTCCAGCAAGAAAATTCTGATAACCTTGCAGTTTGGAAATCTCGATTAAAGTATGATAAAGAGCTTTTCCAATTTTCTTACCGTGAAACCGCTCGTTTACATAAACGGAAAGCTCTCGGTTGTATTGATAAGCTTGGCGTGAGCGATGCTCACAAGCATAGGCAAAGCCAACCACTTGATCTTCAAAACAGCAAACCAACCAAGGAGAATCAATCGAATATTTGTCTATTCTTTTTTGGAAAGAATCCAATGACGGCACTTCATATTCAAAAGAAGTGGTGGTATTTAAAATGTATGGAGCATAAATATCGAGGATCGATTTTGTATCCGCTGGAGTACTTAATCTTATTTGAAAAGTCATGAGCCAAATATATTCTACATGTTAAATTATGAACTATTTAGATTGGTTGTTTTGAAATAAAATAATTAATTGAGACTGTCATAGAAATTTTGAATTTCACGAATTACAGCTTTTTTATTTTTCTTTTCAAAATTATCCATGTGGTCAATTTCTTCTAGAATTTCCTCCAACTTTACTTTAGCAAGCATTGTACGTTGGATCTTATCTAGAAATCTTGCAAATTCCAATCTATGCATATAATTGGTAAAATTACAATCCATCACTTGGAAATTTTCTTGCGCCAATTCTATTTCATCGGAGTAATACAAGGACCACGCATAGGCTACACGTTCCTCAGCTTGCTGGAATGCTTTGAAATCTTTTAACTCGTTTCCAATGCTAACCGCTTCGCTATATTCTTCATTTAAGAAATAAGCCTTGAGTAAGCTCATTTTAATTCCTGGATCATTGGTAGCGTTGCCAGTGAGACAACTCTGGAAAAGATCAATTGCTTCGTTAAATCGGTTTCGATCTAAATAAGCATTGGCCAATTTTAATTTATTGGCAATGGTGTCCGCAAAACGGTTTTCCTTTTCTAATTTTTGAATCTCATAGTCATTGTCCAAAATACCTTTAGCCTCCTCGACGATTCCATCGTAATTGGCATTTCTAAAAATATTCATGTACAGATAAGCCAAGCAACCAACCAGTGGTACGAAGAAGATTACAAAATACCACCAGTACTGCTTTTGGTTTTTATAAATATGATAAAAACAAAAGCACTGAAGCATTAATATCGGCGTGTATAGATTAAACATAGGAATCAACTAATGTGAATCCCAAATTAAGCTATTAAGCTAATAATGTACTGAAGTTGTTAAAGAATTTTCACAAAAAGCGAAATAAAGTGCTTGGCTTCGTGGTTGAAGCTCCTTTTTATTTTCGTAGCCTTAGCTACTCAAATAAAAATAGCTTAAGATCCACGGATTCAATGGCTTTATTGTAGCTATTGTGTATGATTCTTAAATAACTTCTAATATTAAGGATGTAGAATTTTTAGGAATTTAGACCAAAAGAATGTGGAAACTTAATCTGTTACTTTGGCCTTTTTGGATTTGTAGATAAGAGCACCTAATTGTTGAGAGTTGATTTTTACTGGAGTAAGTTCAGATTTACTTACATACGACTTCTTGAAAGTTAATATAGACATCTTGTTGTTTTATGTGAAAGAAAGTTGCAAAAGGGGCTAATGCATATTAATAAGACGGGGGTGTCTTTATTCTTAAACGCGGGGTTGTATATTCTAGTTTACAAAAGGTGAGCCGTTTAGGAACTATAAAGAAAGTTTAACATTATTCATCTTTCTGAGCTTGTTCTTATTACGAGCAATCCAAATATTTAGAGCTCTGATATTGAGATGAATTTGAAGTTAATGACGATTATGAGCCAAACTTTTAAAAATAAAGTGAAAAAATATACAATAAGAGGAATTGAGCTAATTTGTTGATTTAGAAAGAATTAGTGCGGGTTTTAATCAAAGAGTAAATTAAAGAAAAATGTTAAAACCTAACCGATTAGTTGTAAAACTAATTGATTAGTTATACATTTGAATTATCAAAAAAGATCAATATGCAAAAATTAGCAAAAAGGGAAGAACAGATTATGCAAGCTTTGTGGAAGCTTGAGAAAGCCTTTGTAAAAGAAATCATTGCCATTTTACCGGAACCGAAGCCCCATTATAATACTATTTCAACCATGGTAAGAATCCTTGTTGAGAAAGGCTTTATCGGTTATACCGCTTTTGGGAAAACACATCAGTATTACGCGCTTATTTCAAAAGAAGAATACCAAAAAGAAGCGGTCGATGATGTACTCGGCAAATACTTTGACAATTCATATACTAATATGGTCGCCTACTTTGCCCAAGAAGAAAAGATAAGCGAAAGTGAATTGGAGAAAATTATTAAAATGATCAAAAACCAAAAATAATGATTCAATACTTATTGCACTCCTCAATCTTGTTGGCAAGCTGTTTCCTTTTTTATTGGTTATTCTTAAGGAAAGAAACTTTCTTCAAACTCAACAGATGGATATTATTGGGTTCTATCTTTTTATCCATTGCACTGCCTTTCGTTTCTGTACCAGAAGATATTTCTTTGCGTTCAAGTCAATCGGAAATATTTCCTATTTATAACACTCCCGCTCCGGAGATGAATCGACCTCAGGATTTTGAGGTGGAAATGCCAGCAGTTAGAAAGAAGGTTGAAAAACTTGATTCGGAAACCCAGGTTACTTCAGTAGAAGAAGTCGAAAGCGAAGTTTTACCATCAGAAGTTATAAGTCAAGATAAAGGTTGGAATCTGTCATTTGGGAGCATCGCGTGGTATATTTATCTTATTGGTCTAGGTGTATTTACTTTAGCTTTTTTTGTTCAACTCATTATTCTTTTGACTAAGTCCTTTGCACTGAATTCTGTCAAAGACGGTAAATTCAAAATCGTTGAATTGGCAAGAGATGAAGCTCCTTATTCGTTTTGGAATTCAATTTTCATCAATCCTCATAAATATGATATTGAAACTTATGAGCAAATTATAGCGCATGAAAAAATACATATTGAACAAGCCCACTTTATTGACAAACTGATTGCTGAATTCGCATTAATTATCTTTTGGTTTAATCCATTTGTTTGGCTTTACAGAAATGCAATCACCAATAATCTCGAATTTTTAACAGACTCAAGCATGTTGGAAAAAGGGACCGAAAAACAAACCTACCAATTGAGTCTTTTGAAAGTATCTGTTCCTCAGCATCCTTTATATCTGACAACAAACTATAATAACTCCTTTTTAAAAAATAGAATAGCTATGATGAATCAAAAAAAATCTTCAGCACGATCAAGTTGGAAATACTTCTTCTTGCTTCCATTGCTCGGCCTGTCCGTGCTTTGCCTCAATGAGGTGCAATCAAATCCTGCCAATCAAGATGGCTTAAAACCCTTACTGGGTGAAAACTCTGTTCACGAAAATATCTTGCAAGAAACTGTGCCTCCTTCATCAAATGAAAGTAGTACAAGATCTTATGACACTGAAAACCATTTAGAAAATGAAAACGAAAATGAAAGAGAAAGCGAAACTGCAAAACCGCGCAGAGTAGAACCGATAAGAAATGGTGATAACGATGATTTTCAAGATATGATTAAGGAAGAGATTGAAGAAGCAATGGATGAGATAAATATAGAAATCCCCATTAGCGATATCGTCGAAGAAGCCATGGCGAATATTGATATAAATATTTCAATCGAAGACATTGTGGAAGATGCTATTGCCTCTGTAATGTCAAGTGAAAATGGTTTTAGTATGGAAGGCAATAATATCAATATGAATTCTGGCGATTGGGGCAAAATTAAACCCGGGCATTGGTCAGCTAGTATTGAATCTGGAAGAGTTTGCTTTCAACTCAATAATTCCCGTCCACAAAAAGGCAATTGGTGGATGACATCAGAATGTTTTATGACTTCGGAACTCAGTGCGCAGCCAACATCAACTTCAGCTTTCTTCATAAAAAGAGCAGCAGGAACATTAAACCTTAACGGATCATTTAATGGAGATGCAGGTAGCGGTACTTTTTCCTTTGAAGAAAATACAGCCTTTAGAACCTTTATAAAAGACCAGGGATTGGAAATGAATGATGACAAGGATATGTTCCATTTGTTTCTAAACAACGTTGATAAAAATTATGTAACGTTCATGAAATCTCAAGACTTGGGATTAACGAGCAAAGGCCTAGTGAAATTAGCGATTCACGGAGTCAGCATTGATGATGCAAAAGACATGATTCCTTTATTAAAAGATTTAGGAGATACAGATCTAAATTATAAAGATTTGGTGGAGTTTTCCATTCATGATATCAATAGTGATTATGTCAATTCTATCCGCAATGCTGGATTTAAAAATCTTAGCAGAAAAGATATCGTTAAAGCTGCAATCCATGATGTGGATGCGAACTATATCAAAGAAGTCAATAA
>CALIAG010000021.1 GCA_938041325.1 uncultured Saprospiraceae bacterium
TGCAATCAGGTTTTGAAAGAGCTGTTTGATCTTCGTTTTGCTGCCAATTATGACGTCAGGCAGCTCCCCTATAATTAACTCTGCGTTGCATTCTTTGATGGTCAATTCCAAGCTTCTCTCGATCAAAAACAACATATCAGGTAGGTTGATTTTGACTTTTTCTTCTTTCCGATCATTCACCCTGGAGTAAGCCAATAAGTCATCAATCAATTGATTCATGTTCCCTACTCCATCCAAGATAAAATGCATATACTCTTTTTCCACCTCACTTAGGCGGCCTTCCATTTGGACAGACAACAGAGAAATGAAGTTGCTTATCGTGCGCATCGGTTCCTTTAAATCATGAGAGGCTACGTAGGCAAAATTTTGCAATTCAAAATTCGATTTGATATACTTTTTAAGTTCTTGATTAGAATCGTCTAACTTTTTATTATTCTCTTCTAATTTAATTTGTGTTTTCTTTTTGTCGGTTATTTCCTGAGATAAAATCAGCAGTTTTAACAAATGTCCTTTCTTGTTGTAAATAAAACTGAAGAAGTTATCTGTCCAGATTACTTTATTCTGAGGACCAACAAAACTTAATTCCACTCTAAAATGATCCAGCTTGTTGGTGATACAATGTTCAAGAATAATCTGTCCTTTTCTTATGTTGACATTGTTCTGATTTTTTTGATAATTGAATCCGACCATTTCACTTTCTGGTGTATTCATTAGCTTGATGAATTGTTCGTTCATCTTAATCATTTCTGCATTTGCTCCAAAAAGCGCAATCCCTAATGAGCTTCTTTCAAATAGCTCATGGTATTCAAAGTTTAATCGTTCCTTACTGTCATCATTGTCTTCTTTTTCAAATTCGAAAATGGCTCGAGGACCATACATTTGTAAAATAGTCACTGCAAGGTTGACATGCTTTATTGGCTTGTCATCCATGATGGAAATAAAACCTACAAACTTATTTTTGGAATTGATCAAGGAGATGGTTACAGAGGATTCTAGATTGTTTTTGCAAATCAAGTTCGAATCAGGAAAGATCTTTTTAAAATCTTGAGTAAAGACGATTAAATCTTTTTCGTTTATTAATTTCTGAATAAAAGAATTGTCTTTTTCAATGAGCGTTTTCTCGCAAAGCTCATCGTTGCAACACATGCTTTTTGAATGGATCAATTTTGTTTGATGGTCATATTTTCCAATCACAACTAACTTGACGTTCAAAACACGTGCTATAACCGTTGTGAGCGTATCAAAAAACTTAGCTCCATTGGATTTAGAAACAGCTTCTGCAATCATCGTCAATGCACGTTCCGAAACTTTGTGATAGGTAATGTTTTCAACAAAACCGATAATACCAGAAAAATCATCTCCTTCAAATAAACCAAGAAACTTGATAGACAGATAGGCACAAGATTTATCCTTTAATCGATAACACAATTCTATATTGGAAAACGCTTTTTTAGCTATTCGGATGGATTCAAGGCAAATAGACAATCCACTTTTGCCCTCGAAGTCTAATTCACAAAATCTTCGCATGCGGATGTCTGAGATATCCGCATCAATTGAATTAAGAAAACTGTCATTGGCTTTTACTAAACAAAGATCCTCATCTAAAACAAAAGAACCGAAAACACCAGAATCAAACAAATCCCTGATAATTGGGATTTCTAATTGTGGCACAATATCGTATAAGTTCTTTAACGCTGAGGAGTTAGAATTCATTATTAAGCAGGTGTTTTCTCTGATATCTAGTTTTCAAAGTATCCAAAAAGGACTTCAAAATTATCTTTTACACAATCTATGTAAGACAAGAATTTTGCCAAGAAGTACTCCCTTTTTAGTAAATGAACCTTAATTTCTACGTTAAACTACTTAGATCATTAGCTTACGAGGCAATTGTTGGTGCTTATTACTCATATAATGGATGAATTTCATATGAAGCAAGCCGCTTTATGTTAAAAATTTTATAAATTCGTAATGAGAAAACAGAAACAGCCTCTTTTTACGGTTTAATGGTAAAAACAAGGCGAAACACTATTAGAAAACACCAATCCTGTTAGCTTATGATCTCTAAAAATGCAGTTCTTGTTATATTGCTAACAAGCTTCTCCTCTTTTCTCTTTGCACAAGAAACAACGCTATATACGGAAGCCAATGAAGCTTATAAAAGAGGCATCGAATTCTATAATGATGGGATATTCGGCCTGGCAAAAAAAGAATTCAAAACTATAATTGATCAGGCTTTACCCATCAACGAACCCAGTTTAACCTACATAAAGACCAGTGCAGAACTTCACTTTGCCAAGTGTGCGGTTAGACTGAATCACCCTGATGGTGAGAAATTAATCCTTGATTTTGCCCGAAAATACGACCCGGATCCAGCTGCCGTCTCCGCAGTAGCAGAAATGGCAGATTATTTTTACAATGCAAAAGAATACGAGAAAGCCATTGAACTTTACAGCCAAATTGATCCGTATGATTTTTCAAAAAAGGAAAGAGCAGAAATCAAGTTCAAACAAGGCTATTCCTATTTCGTAAGAAAAAAATTCAAAGAAGCACGGGCTTCATTTAGAGAAATCAAAGATATTGAAGGAGATTACTTCTATCCAGCCAATTACTATTTTGGAATGACGGCTTTTTTCGAAAATCAATACAACGAAGCCATTTCTAGTTTCCAAAAAGCTGGTCAAACAAAAAAATACAAACCCCACGTTCCTTATTACGTTACTCAAATTTATTTCTCCCAAGGAGAATACGACAAGGTAATTACTTATGGAACTTCGCAATTGAAAAGTAAGGACATTAAAAAGCGGGCAGAAATTAACCAGCTTTTGGGTCAAGCTTATTTTGAAAAAGGAGATTACGCTACAGCAAGGCCTTATTTAGAGGAATTCGCTGAAAATTCAAGCAAACTTAGAAAGGAAGACTTTTATCAATTGGCTTTTACGCAATATCAAGCGGGAGAATTTCAAAAGGCTGGAGAGAACTTTCAACAACTGAATAAGATCAATAGTAAGATGGGTCAAAATGCAATGTACCTTTTAGGGGATTGTCGCATCAAGACCAACGATAAAGCAAGTGCTCGAAACGCATTCAAAGTAGCCAGTAAAATGGACTTTGATAAAGCAGTGAAAGAAGAATCTCAATACAATTATGCTAAACTTTCTTACGAATTAAATTTCGACAGAGAAGCCGTTGGAGCATTACAAGAGATTCCTTTTGATTCTAAATACCACGCAGAAGCGCAAACTATTTTAAGTGCTATTTTTCTCAATACCCGAGATTATGTCAAAGCATTAGAAGCCATTGAAAAAATACCTACTAAGACGCCAAAAATGCGCGAGACTTATCAAAAGGTAGCTTATTTAAGAGGACTGCAATTGCACAAAGCAAGCAATAATAATGAAGCGGTGGCGATGTTCAACAAGAGTCTTGAAACTCCGATTGATAACCGCACAAAAGCATTGTCGCACTACTGGTTGGGTGAAATTTCTCATCAAGAAAAATCATATGATTCCAGTAAAACGGAAATGAACAAATTTCTCGCTCTTACAAAAACGGTCAGTAGATTGCCGGATGAATCCTCTATTCATACCGCCAATTATACTCAAGGTTATAATTACTTAAAGCAAAAAAATTACGCTACAGCATTAGGTTATTTTCAAGATGCCGTTGCAGGAATAAAAGGCAATGCGATGTACATCTCCAATGATTATGTTCGCAATGATGTCTTAGGCGACGCTGTTTTACGAGCTGGAGATTGTTTGTTTAAACGAAACAAATACGATGAGGCGATTCGCTTTTATAATGAAGCTGTTGAAAATGAATACAACGGTTACGTATATGCGCTGTATCAAAAAGCAATTATTGAAGGTCTTCGTGGAAACACAACAGACAAGATCCTTGCACTCGACAATATCGTTGAAGAATACCCAACGTCTGAATTTGCAGACAATTCATTATTACAATTAGGGATCACTTATCAGGAAATTGGAAAGTTCGATAAGGCCGCAACGCCTTTAAAAGAATTGATTGAAAAGTATCCAAACTCTGATTTGATTAATCCGGCTTTGTTAAAACTTGGATTGATCAGTTACAATCAAGGAAGCTACCCAACTGCAATCAATTACTACAAACGTATTTTTTCCAATAACCCGGATGCATCAACTGCCCAAGCAGCATTGACTGCTTTACAAGAAATTTACGTTGATGATCTTGGCAAACCAGATGATTATTTTGCTTTCTTAGAAACAATTCCTGGTTATGACGTCAAGGAGGATGAAAGAGAAGCAATCAATTTCAAATCTGCTGAAACTCAATTTGAAAATGGAAACTATGAAAAAGCAATAGAAGGCTATTCCGCTTATCTAAGAAAGTATCCTAACGGACGGAATCTTCTGGTTGCAACCTATCATAGAGCTGAATCGCATAGTGTTTTAAAACAATACAGTAAAGCTTTGGAAGGGTACGAAGAAGTTATCCAAAAAGGCCAGAGCAAATACCTTGGCAAATCTTTAAAGAAGGCTGCACTTATTGCTTACAATCACGAAGAAGATTTTACTAAGTCATACACTTATTACAATCAGTTGATAAAAGTTGTTACCGAAGAAGATGAACAATTTGAAGCTCAACTTGGAGCATTAAGATCCGCATACAGAATCGGCAATGCAGATGCCGTAGCAGAATTGGGTCAAAAGGTAGCAGGGAATAGCCGAGCAACGGATGCCCAACGTGCTGCAGCAAATTTCTACTTAGGTAAAATAGCTTTTGATCAAAAAGATTACGATACTGCACTAAGCGCGTTCAATGAAGTGACCAGAGTAAGTGACAATGAACAAACTGCAGAAGCAAGGTATTCTATCGCTTACATTTATTATGTAAAAAGAGATCTTGAAATCGCTCAAAAGCTTTGTTTAAACGCCAATCGAGAATCTGGAAATTATCCTTACTGGGTGGCTAAAAGTGTTTTATTATTAGCAGATATTCTTGCAGAAAAAGGAGACCTTTTTAATGCGCAAGCCGCATTGGAAAGTTTGCTCGAAAACTATGATGAAGATGAAGAGATAGTAAGTACAGCAAGAGCAAAATTAGAAGCGATTAAAGCTCAATCCGCTTCTACAAGTAGATTAACTACGGATACTGACGTGGATGATGATTTAGAAATGGACGAAGAGCAGTAACCCTTTTTCAAATTCAAAAACAAAGGAAATGAACACCATCCTTAAATATATAAGCTTATTTATTTTTATTTTATTGAGCCTCCCAGCCCTCGCTCAACCTGATGATTTACCTTCTGAGGAAATCGAAGTCGTTAAAGAATTCGAAGCCATTTTGGAAGAGTCAGAAAAGTTGGCGGTCAATCCTGCATTGCCTCCAGTAGATTCTACGAGTCGAAAATTGGTTTATGATATTCCTTCTAAAACTTTAAGTCTGGATTATCCGCCACCTAAAATTCGTCCTATCGCCATGAAAGGAGATGCAGTAACTGAAGCGTTCAAAGGGTATACAAAGCTAGGTTATGGAATTCCCAATTCTCCTTATGGCGAATTGGCTTATAACCATTCCGATGGCGACAAACTTTCTGTAGGTGGACATATAAAACACCATTCGGCTAATTACAAAAAACTGGAGCACCAGCGCTTTGCAGAGACTTTTGGCAAACTAGATGGGACGTATTTTTTTGATCAAGGATTTGCTGTTGATGCAAACCTTAATTACACCAATGACGAAGTTCATTTTTATGGGTACGATCATACTGCTGAATCATTTGAAAGAGAACCGATCAGACAAATTTTCAAAACCTTTGAATTCGGTACACGGTTTTATAATGGAGAAAGAACGAATGGCGATATAAATTATAGTGCTGCTTTTGATTTCTATAGACAAACGGACAACTTTGCTGCAGGCGAAAATAATTTTGATATTGAACTGGGTGCAACCAAATGGTTCAAAAGCAAACATCCACTGAACATTAAATTGATTACTGATTTTACAATTTATGAAGATACGATAAAACAAGAGTTGAGTAATTTTTATCTGCAACCCAATTTTACTTATCATGGAGAAGGATTCAAAATCAAACTGGGTGCGAATTTAACTTCCAACAATGATATCCTAAGGGTTTTTCCTGACGTAGAAGCCAGCTATAGTATCGTCGGAAACAAATTGGGTGCCTTTGTTGGATGGAATGGAGATTTGCAAAAGAATACCATGCGTTCACTGAGTGATTACAATCCATTTATTGCAACTTACTCTAGATTGGAACTTCGAAACACCGCTTACAATAATTTTTATGGTGGAGTGAGAGGAACCTTACAAGTAGTCGATTACGAGGCGACTGCTGGATTGAAAAAAGCAGACAATCTTGCTTTGTTCCTCAATGACAACCAAGAAGATAGTAAGAGGTTTTTTACGCTGTATGACACAGTAGATATTTTCTACATAAAGGGAAGTGTGAAAGCTAAACCTATATCAGGGCTGGAAGTGATTCTTACTGTTGGTCAAAACATTTACACTACTACTGTTCAAGCAAAGGCTTGGCATCTCCCTTCGATTGAAGCAAATGCTAGCGTCCGATATACGACGCTTAATGATAAACTGCTTTTAAAAGGAGAATTATTTGTAGAGAATGGCGTTCCTTTCATAGACGAATTAGGGACCGTTGATAATTTGAATGGATTGATTGATTTGAGCTTAGGTGCTGAATACCGTTTCTCTAAAAACTTTGGTGTCTTTGTTGATGCAAATAACCTTGCTTCAAATAATAGACAAAGATGGTACCGCTACCCTACTTACGGGCTGAATATTCTCGGAGGCATAACTGCCAGGTTTTGATAATAAAACCGATGAATAAAAAAGGCCTGTATATAAAATGCAGGCCTTTTTTATTTTAAATTCGGTTTGTGTAAATTTAAAAAGTTGCCCATTCTCGAAATTTGTAAAATTTAAACTGATTAGTTATGCGAAACCTATTTTTCACTTCAGGACTAATTTTCATTTCAGCTCTATTATTTTCAATGACTGAGCCTCGACCGAAAGAACTCGGAAAAGTAGATTGGTATAGAGATTATGATTTGGCAATAGCAACAGCACAAAAAGTAAATAAACCCATCTTGATTTTATTTCAAGAAGTGCCTGGTTGCAGTACCTGTGTTAACTTTGGCAATAATGTTTTGAGTCATCCTTTGATCGTAGATGCCATTGAAAATGAATTTGTTCCCCTCGCAATTTTTAACAATAAAAAAGGCAAAGACTATGAGGTATTGAAAAATTACAATGAGCCAGCTTGGAACAACCCGGTTGTCAGAATTGTGGATCAAAAAGGAAAGGATTTGACAAAAAGAATTGCCCGTTATAACACCAAAGAACTTGTCGATGGAATGATAGAATCGCTCGAAAAGTCAAAGCAAGCTATTCCGGCTTATCTTGATTTTCTTCACTCAGATTTGCAAGCAAGATCAAAGCCTTTAGAAGAAGCCACGTACTCTATGTATTGCTTTTGGACCGGTGAAGCTGCATTGGGATCTATTGATGGTGTACATGCTACCAAAGCAGGATTCATGGATGGGAAAGAAGTTGTCAAGGTCAGCTACGATCCAGAGGTAATCGGTCTTAATCGACTTACGAAATTAGCCGTAGATATGAATTGTGGCAAAAACATTTATTTACATGATGCAAAACACATAGAAGAAATAAAAGAAACCGCAGAAAACAGCGCTGTTAAACAGGCAACAAAATTCAGAGCAGATACACAGCCGAAATACTACATCTACAATACGCATTATAAGTTTCTTCCTATGCTTCCGAATCAGGCCAATAAAATAAATACGTTGCTGCGAAATAATAAAAATGTAGAACACTTGCTTTCTCCATCTCAAATAGATTTAGCCAATACCATCAAGAAGAATCCAAAACATAAATTGGACGCTCAAATTGATGTAGATAATTTTATGGTGAGCTGGGACAATGTGAATAGTGGATTGAAATAAATCTTTGGAAAAATTTAATTGAATTGAATTCATAGTATTTTTTCTTTACCATATAAACATTTTTTTACCATATAAGTGATATGAGTTCATTGAAGTCGATCGACCACGGTAAACTTATATGTTCTTATATTCCTTAAATGGTGAATCTCTTTCTGTTTTTTTTTTATCACGTCCATTTTTTGCGCAAGCAAAAAGCATTCTTCTGTGACCTTCTTTTTTTTCTCACGATACTAGAACTTCAGTGACCTTCTGTGCTCCTTCTGTGGTTCAAAAAAACACGTCCACTTAAAAACACAAACCAATAAATTTTTCTATATAAATTACGAACCACTACCCTTCCCGAGTAAAAATATAATTGATCCCATCATTCCCACGCACATGGTAATTGCCGTTTTCAAAATGAAGAATCTGAATG
>CALIAG010000022.1 GCA_938041325.1 uncultured Saprospiraceae bacterium
TATGCAAGATTTGAATGCCCTGATGGTCAATCAACTTTTTCAATTCACTTACAGGAAAAGTTACCTGAAGGAATGGGCGTTATGGTATATTTTGAATGCAAAGATTTGGACAACCATGTTACACAGTTGGTTTCGCAAGGAATCCATTTTGAAGAAAAACCCAATGATAAAACCTGGCTATGGCGTGAAGCAAGACTTAAAGATCCTGACGGTAACCAATTGATTCTCTATTATGGAGGAGACAATAGACTAAACCCACCTTGGAGATTGGGTGAGGATTGAATACTTTAATCAACTTATTTCCCTTTTATGATAAAGAAAGAGTACGTTTGTCCGTTGCATCAAATAATAATTTAGAGACACATGAAACGAATTTGCCTTTGGTCCGGTCCAAGAAATATATCAACAGCATTGATGTATTCCTTCGCACAGCGAGCTGATACGACTGTATTTGACGAACCTTTATATGCTCATTATCTTTCAAATACATCGGCCAAAGAGTACCATCCCGGTGCCATTGAGATTATTGCCAAGATGGAAAAGGATGGAGAAAAAGTGGTAGAAATGATGCTGGGCGATCACGACACTCCCGTTGTTTTTTTCAAACACATGACCCACCATCTTATCGATTTGGATTATTCGTTTTTAAATAAAACGATCAATGTTTTTCTTACCAGAGATCCAGTGGATATGCTTCCTTCTTTTGCCAAACAGATTGAAACGCCTACCCTACGTGACGTTGGTTATAAAGCACATCTTGATTTATTAGAGCATCTAGAAAAATTAAATATTGAAGTTTTGGTCATTGATTCTAAACGATTGCAAAGTGACCCCGAGAACATATTAAAGCAGTTTTGTCAGAAGATCGATATCCCTTTTGATCCAAACATGTTATCCTGGAAAGCAGGCCCAAGAAAGGAAGACGGCTCTTGGGCAAAATACTGGTACAAAAATGTACACCAATCCACCCATTTTACCGATTATAAAGCTAAAACGGATCCATTTCCTGAATCGCTCAAGGAGCTTTTAGAAACTTGTAAGCCAATGTATCAAGAGCTATTAAAAAGAGCCATATAGTCTCCTTATTAATTCTGTATTCCTATTTTTTCGATTGATGCGAATAGTCTTCGCACTCTATTAATAATTCCTTAATTTCACTTCCTGATTTAATATGAAATTTTAGGGCGAATTGATCAAAATGATTCTTTTTGCCGGTTAATCATACATTGAGAATGAAAGTCTGTATAGCAGAAAAGCCTAGCGTTGCCAGAGAGATTGCCAATATTATTGGAGCGAATAGCCGGAAAGATGGTTATTTCGAGGGAAATGGCTATTGCGTTACTTGGACTTTTGGTCATTTCTGTACCCTTAAAGATCCTATGGATTACAATGCTTCTTGGAAGCGATGGGATCTAAATACTCTTCCAATGGTTCCTGCTAAGTTTGAGACCAAATTGATGTCAAACTCTGGTGTAAAGAAACAATTTGCGGTTATTAAGAAATTAATGAAAACTGCGGAATTGGTCATCAATTGCGGGGATGCTGGGCAAGAAGGGGAATTGATACAAAGATGGGTTTTGAAGGAAGCAAAGTATAAAGGAAAGGTATTGAGACTTTGGATTTCCTCTTTGACACCTGAAGCGATTCGGGACGGTTTTCAAAACTTAAAAAATGGTTCTGATTTTGACAACTTGTATTACGCGGGCAGTAGCCGTGCTATTGGAGATTGGGTTTTAGGAATTAATGCCACTCGTTTATATACTTTAAAACACGGCGGTTTCAAACAGGTTCTTTCTGTTGGAAGAGTACAAACTCCTACCCTTGCCATGTTGGTGGAAAGGCGTAAGGAGATAGAAAAATTTGTTCCCAAACCGTATTGGGAACTCCATACCATTTATAGAGAGATTGATTTCCATTATGAAAAAGGACGGTTTCAGAAACAGGAAGATGGACAGGGATTGTTACAAAAGGTAACGGACAAAGATTTTACAGTTTTGAGTTCTGATAGAAAAAAAGGAAAGGAACTTCCGCCTTCGCTTTTCGACTTAACTTCTTTACAAGTACATTGTAATAAACGATTTGGTTATTCTGCGGATCAAACTTTGAAATTGGTCCAAAAGCTCTATGAACAAAAGGTGGTAACTTATCCAAGAGTGGATACTACCTATTTACCCAACGATGTATATCCAAAGATCCCAGGTATTTTGAAAAAGATGGGACAATATAGTCAATTTACTCCAACGATTTTGGGAGGAAAAATTCGCAAATCATCTAAAGTTTTTAATGATAAAAAGGTGACAGATCACCATGCAATTATTCCAACTGGATATGAGAAAAATCTACAAAAGGACGAGCACAATGTGTACGACGCGATCGCTCGAAGATTCATTGCTGCTTTTTATCCTGATTGCATATTTGCAAGAACAACCGTTATTGGTGAGGTGGAAGGTATTAAATTCAAGGCTACCGGTAAAGAAATATTGGAGGAAGGTTGGAGGGTTTTATTTCCAAAAAAAGCAAGTAAACCAAGTGGAGCTAAACCAGGAGATAAAGTCAAGGAAGAAGATGTCCTGATGCCAAATTTCGTTCCTGGAGAAAGTGGTCCACACGATCCTTCGCTAGTTGAAAAAATGACTCAGCCACCTAAGCATTATACAGAAGCAACTTTATTACGGGCAATGGAAACTGCAGGTAAAAAAGTAGATGATGAATCTTTGCGAGAATTGATGAAGGAGAATGGGATAGGCAGACCGTCCACAAGAGCCAATATCATAGAAACCCTATTCCGCAGAAAATATATTGAAAGAAAAAAGAAACTTATCATCGCGACAGATGTCGGTTTGAACTTGATTGACATTATTGAAAACAAATTATTGACCTCCGCAGAACTTACTGGCCAATGGGAAAAGCAATTGCGGGATATTGAAGATGGCCAATTCTCTGCAAAGCAGTTTATTGGAAACATGAAGAACATGGTGGAAGATCTTGTTCATGCGGTTCGATTATCAAATAATAATAAAAAATTGGCGGCGCCTCAATCTCCAGGTCCCAAATCAAAGTCGCGGGGTATAAAAAAGAGCAATGCTCCAAAATCAAAAACAGCCAAGAAAGGTCTAACAGAATTAACTTGTCCGAAATGCAAAAGTGGAAATCTAATAAAAGGGAATTCTGCTTATGGCTGTTCAGCATGGAAATCTGGTTGCAAATTCCGCCTTCCCTTTGCTTTTAAAAATAAGAAAATATCTGAAACGCAGTTGGTAAGATTGGTGGCAAAAAGCTCTACTGTAAACATGAAGGGCTTTGAACACGAAGGGAAAAAAGTAGAAGGAAAAATCATTTTTGACAAAGACTACAATTTGGTATTTGCTTCAAAGTCCAATGGCATTTCCAAACCTACAACTTCAAAACCGAAAGCAAATACTGCCTCTGACATCTCCTGTCCGAAGTGCAAAAAAGGCAAGGTGATAAAAGGGAAGACCGCTTATGGTTGTACCAATTGGAAAGCAGGCTGTGACTTTAGATTTGCTTTTGATGAGATTAGAAAGAAAGCGAATGGGCAAAAACTGACAAAGGATTTGGTAGTTAAAATTATTGGGTCTGCTTAAGACTTGGGCTTTCTTCTGTTTTTCATAACCTCTGACTTAGGAAACGAAATTACAAAGGTGGATCCCGCGTTGGGTTCTGATTGGACTAAAATTTTTCCTTTGTATTTTTCTACGATTTTTTTACAACTGGCTAGTCCTAATCCTGAGCCATTGAATTTTGATCGGTTGTGCAATCGTGTGAACATACCGAAAATTTTATTGAAATATTTCTCTTCTATACCTATTCCATTGTCGCTTACCATAATGACACAATCTGAATCATTGATCACCGAAGCGATGTTTATTATTGGCTTATAGTTATTGTTGAATTTTATTCCATTTTCGATCAAATTTTGGAAAATAGAAAACATATCTGATGAAAGTACTTGTAGGTGAGGCAAGTTAGTTGAAACAATCGTGATTTTCTTGTCTGGAAACTTTGCATCCATTTCCAGTCGAACTTGCTCAATGATAATATTTAAATCGATCGTTCTTTTGACGTCTATACTTTCTTTCATCAAAGAATAACTCAATGCATCTTCGAGCAGTTTATTCATTTGAACTGCATTCGTTTTTACAAATGAAAAATATTCTTTTGAAGTTTCATCCATTATTTCAGCATCCTTTTGTTCGATCAAATGCAAGAAGCCAGATATATTTCTAAGAGGTTCTTTTAGATCATGAGATGCTATATGCGCAAAACGCTTAAGCTCTTCGTTTTTCTTTTCTAATTTGAGGTTGGAAGTTTTTAAGTCTGTTGTTTTTTCTCTGATCCGTTTTTCCAACAAACCGTTCATTTGTTTTTTAAGAAAGTAAAAACGGTACATCATGCCAAGCACAATTGAGCCCAGTATAAAGAACCCGATCAATACATTCTTTCTTGTCTGGAGTGCTTGCTGTTGCAATTTGTTTTGCTGGCTAAGTAAATTAATTTCTGCCTCTTTTTTTCCTAAAACAAAACCATTTTCTATAAACGCAACAGCTTTGGCTTTGTCTTTATTATTGGTATTTATTTTCAATCTGACATACTCATCTTGAAAGGATATTGCCTTCTCATATTCACCTTTTGCTTTCAAATAAACAACCATTAATCTGTTGTATTCTATTTGATTTTTGTTAGAAATCTTATCCAATGAATCAACTTTGTCTAAATATTGTTTTGCTTGTTTATATTGGTTTTGACTAATCGCGATATCTGCAAGTAGGTTCAGAATGGTTGCTTCTTTTTGAAGGCGATTTTGCTTATAGATTAATTCCAAAGTTTGATTTGCAAAATCTTTGCTTCCCTCAAAGTCTTTTAAGTGGAATAATATGGAGGCTTGGTTTGAGTAAGCATCCACCAATAAATGATCGCTTCCTAGGTTAGTGGCTTGTTCCAGAAAAATACTATTCTTCTCTATGGCCTCTTCCATTTTCCCTTCTGATTTCAAAATAGATACAATACCACCCAAAACCATACTAGACCAATACTTATCTCCGACCTGTTTTGACAAAGCCAAGGCCTTTTGCAAATAAGAATTGGCTTTCTCAACTTGAAATTGTCGTTTATAGAAAAAACCATTACAGGTATTTGCCCGAATCATACCAAATGTATCTTGAATTGCTTCAGCTAAATCCAAACCGTTAGTCAAATAATTTGCTGCAAGAATAAACTCTCCATTCATGTAAGCAGAAACCCCCAGGTCATTGTTACAAACTACCATTCCGTCTTTTTCCCCTAGTTCTTCAAAAATTCTAAGGCCATTTTTAAAATCATCGATGGCTTCATCAGATTTGCCAAGAATATCCAAGATGACTCCTCTTCCACTGTAGCTCCATGCTAAAGGGGATTTTTGACGAGAATCTGTAAAAAAGGAAACTGCGGCATTACAATAAGACAACAATGTGTCATAATTCGTTCCTGCATAGTAAGAGGAGCAAATCAACAAATCAGCTTTCGCTTTGTATTCAGGAAGGTTGTATTCTATTGATTTCGAAATTACTTTATGAGAATACTCAACGCATTTTTTTAGATTGGTATTTTCATATCTTTTCGCAGTTTGGTAGAGTTTATCTAATTCTGACTCGACAGAGCGCTCAGAAATGCCTGTCTTCTGGCCAAATGTGACAGAGTAACTTACAAAAAAGAGTAGTATTAAATGTAGGCAGCGTTGCATTTTAAAATACAATCAAAATTTTTAGAATTAGATCTTCTCTTTATTACGTTTGACACTCAAAATTTGATGCAATTAAATTCGCTTTTGTTGAATATAAAAAATGATAATTTGGGAAAAACCTTGCAATCATCACATATATTTTTAGCCGATATGGGTAAGCCCCTGACTGCATTGCTTTTATCGTAATTTGTTCTCAATCCAAAAATAAAAAAAGGCAGGCCGAAAATTCGGCCCACCCTCAATTGAAGTTCCACTTCAATTCTCTCTCTCTAATGTGTCTGTTTTTTGCGCTTGGTTCTTAGGCTTGGACTTTTAGCGTCTTTTGTAATCTGCTCTTGTCTGAATTCATCATCAGATATACATAGATCCAAAGCTGTTAAGCTTCCGAAATCTCCATCTATGATTATTTCTGAATCTCCATCAGAATTTAAAATTTCTACAAAACCTTCTCCATAATCGCAGCAAATTCCGTCACCATAAGCATCTTCTAAGTACAAGGTATAGCAACCTTCCTCGAAGCAAATTTCTGCTGAAACTACTTCTCCATCCGTTCCATCTTCAAAAGGACCTACTTCATAAAGTACCTCGCCAAATTCATCTTCAATAATCAAAGTAGTTTCAGAGCCATAATCATCCAAGGTCAATTCAATGGTCAAAGCTTCTCCATCACAGTGGTCTTCGCAAGATTCACAGGCATCACCGATTCCATTTCCATCTTCATCTTCTTGACCAGGGTTTGGGAAGTAAGGACAGTTATCCTGACCGTTTGGAATTCCATCGCCATCAAAATCAAGTACTGGCTCATCTACATCATCACATGCGTCACCGATTCCATCTTGATCTGTATCGGCTTGATTAGGATTGCTGGTCTGTGGGCAGTTGTCTTCTGTGTCGATCACACCGTCTCCATCTGTGTCGTCTTCTCCTTGATCTGGAGTATCACAAGCATCTCCAATTCCGTCTCCATCTGTATCTACTTGATTAGGGTTACTTGTTTGAGGACAATTGTCTTCTGCGTCAATTACTCCATCTCCATCAGAATCTGTTGGTTCAGGTCCCGTAACTTCTCCACATACATTTGCAGCATTGCTGGTTAGGTTAGTCAAAGAACTTGCAATGTAGTTTTCACTTCTTGAAGCTTGTCCAGCACTGAACATATACATACAAGCATCGTTGGTGTAATCCATGTAATTCATATGCATGTCGGTAGATCCACAAGAGCTTGCTCCTACAGAAGGACAATCGTAGTATGGGTCTGAAGACTCAGGTGTATCATTTACTAAGTCGTCAGTTCCACAACCGTCACCCCAAATGTGGTCAAGCAATAAATAGTGGCCAACTTCATGAGTAAGTGTTCTTCCTAAGTTGTAAGGAGCTTCAGGATTTACACTTCCACAGTTTAAGCCCGCTCCAAAAGCACTTGCCTCAATTACAACTCCATCACCGTTTCCGGATCCACCAAGTGGTGAGTATCCCAATACTCCAGTTCCAAATTGAACGAAGATATTTAGGTAACCCGACCATTGTTGATTTTCGTCTCCAGTAGTCTGGTTGATGGTAATTGCTGGTTGGCCATTTGATAAGCTAAAACCGGAAGGGTGGTTTTTAGTTGCCAAGCAGAATCTTACACAAGTTTCCGCATTGCTAATCCCGGGAAAAGAAGCAGAAGCTTGGTTGGTCCATTTATTAATATCTGAATTTGTACCATTGAAATCATCATTCAATATTTGTATTTGTCTTTCAGCTAGTTCTCTCAAACAAGAAGCGTCAGGGCTGCTCACTCCTTGAAAGTGAATAGCAACTGGAAGTACAGGAGGGTTGGCGCAAAGTGCACCTGATCTTGAGGAAGCAGGCATTGCAGCCATTTTCTCGAATTTCAATTCGTGTTGTCTTTTGTAATCGGGATTCTGTAGTAACTTATGCATATGGTCTTCTAAACCACATACTCTTTTTCGGTTTTGAGATGTATTTTCTTGAACAAGGTTCTCAGTTGTTGATTCGGGATTGGTCAAATCATCTTTTTCACAAGCATTAAAAACGATAGCAAATAAGAATAGGCAACAATAGAAACTTAATTTTTTCATGATAATTTTTTTTTAGTTTTGTTCTGTGTGCACAGTTGAATAGTTGAATTTGAGATGAACCGAATTGATGATCTGTCAATCCGTTTTACATACCCTAGTCCATACAGTTCGAAACATCCCCTACTCCCTTTTTACTTTTTTTTATTTTTTTTAAAACTTAAAGACTAAATTTGGACTTCTTATGTTAATAAAGCCCCTGTCAGACCTATTCTATTCTTCGTAAATAGTAGTTTTTAAAACTTTAAATGGGAGAAACAATTCAAGAAGAGCAAATACTAAATGATTTAAAAGCCGGATCTGAATCTGCTTTTGATCAGCTTTTTAATGAATACTACAAGTACCTTGTATATATAGCCTTTCAATACCTCAAAGAAGATGGACTTGCTAAAGACGTTGTGCAGGAGGTGTTTTTGGATTTGTGGAGAAGAAGAGAAGAGTTGGATATTAAAATATCCGTAAAAGCCTACTTAAGAAGAGCAGTGATCAACAAAGGCTTGAACGTTATCCGCAAAAATGAACGCATATCCTATCCAGAAGAACCAAATTTTGATACAAAAGACGATAAAGGAAATGTAGATGCTATATATGAGTACAAGGAATTGGAAGATATTATAAAGGATTGTGTGGATGAATTGCCGGAAAGGTGTCGTCAAATATTCAAGTTAAGTAGAGAAAAAGGCTTAAGTCACAAAGAAATTGCTGCAGAATTGGAAATTTCTACCAAAACTATTGAGGCCCAAATGACCAAAGCTTTGAAGCGGATTTCAGCTGCTTTAAAGAAATATGGTGTTGTGCCGATTTTTATTTTATATATCGTAGGGGAATTTCTTTACAATTGGTACTTGTGAGAAACCAGTAACAACTATGGAAAAAGATTTTTACATATCTCTTATATATAAAGAACTGAAAAAAGAAATCAGTTCTGATGAACAAGTTCAACTGGACGCCTTTTACAAGGCTTCTCCGGACAACTTGCAATTGCGCGATGACATAGGCATGGCTTGGCGGCTGAGCCAACCTTCTGGTAAACTGCCTAAAGTTGATGTTTTGGCTGACTTGAAAAAAGTCAAGAGCCAACTCGATTTCAAAAAGGCAGCGGCCCCGCAACCAAGCGCTAAGGTTTTCTCGCTTGGGCAAAAAGTGATGCGCATTGCAGCTGCTCTTTTATTCCTGGTCGTTGCTGGTTATTTTGTTTTGCAATTTATGAATAAGCCTGAGATCACTCGATTTGCAACAGGTGATGAAGTAAAGGACTTTCAGTTAGAAGATGGAACCAGTATTTGGTTGAACAAAAACAGTTCGCTTGAATTGAGTAGCGCAGATTTTAATGAGAGTATTAGAAACGTAAAGATGACTGGCGAAGCTTTTTTCGATGTAAAACGAAATGAGAATGCACCTTTTGTTATTTCAACTTCTTCTGCAAAAGTTACTGTACTTGGAACTTCCTTTTCTGTGAATGAAAGCTCAAGCAAGCTTGTTGAAGTAAATGTCACTGAAGGAAAAGTTAGTCTTGCTCCTTTAAGCGGTAGTGAAGAATTGATTTTAGTTGCAAATGAAAAAGGAATTCTAAATTTGGATTCTAATAAATTAGAAAAGGGATCAGAAATAACATCGAATAATCTAGCTTGGAAAACTGGAAAGCATATTTTCAGAAGTACTAAGCTTTCTAATATCATTCTTGAATTGAAAAACAATTTCGGTTTTGATATTTCGCTTGAAAATAAAGATTTAAACGAATGTTCGATTACCGCAGTCATCAATACAGCAGATGGGATGACCGTTCTACGCAAAATTGCTGCAGACTTAAAAATGGAAATACAAGAAAAAGACGCTAATACCTTTGTTTTGTTAAATGGGGAATGTTATTAGTATTCAGTACTTAGTATTCAGTACTTAGTATCTAGTACTTAGTACGGCACTAATTGCTGAGTATTAAGTACTCTCTGTCTAAAACTAATTTGGATTTGACTAAACTAATCTGTTTTATTTTTCTCTTCTTGCAATGTTGTTTTGTGTCCGCACAGAAGAGATCCTTGCAGATTAATGTAAAAGATAAATTCATCGAAGATATTCTGATTGACCTTGCCACTGAAAATGAATTTGACCTCATTTTTAAATCCTCTTACTTTCGCAAAGAAAAGAAGTCTATTGATCTCAGTAATAAAAGTTTGAAAGAAGTTTTAGATGCTGTTTTGGAAGGAACATTGATCACACATAAGATTCGTGGAAACGAAATCATCCTTTCTAAAAACAAACAAGTCCATGGCTTTGTAAGCGATCAACTCACAGGTGAAAAACTAATCAATGCGGCCGTTTTTGATCCGAATACAAAAAGAGGTATTTACACCAATGAATATGGTTTCTTTAGTTTACAGCTTCCATTTGAAAGTAAGCAGTTAACCATTAGTTATATTGGATACAAAGCCACAACCATTCCCCTTGGAGAGCCTTCTAAAGATC
The DNA here is from genome assembly GCA_938041325.1 of uncultured Saprospiraceae bacterium. Taxonomy (GTDB): domain Bacteria; phylum Bacteroidota; class Bacteroidia; order Chitinophagales; family Saprospiraceae; genus CALIAG01. Next base: position 10,285 of record CALIAG010000022.1, read on the forward strand.
CAATGAATGTCATACTAGAACCTCAAATAGATTTGAACATGATTACGGTTTCAAATTTATCGGAGGATGAAGCGATTGAGTTGAACTATAACGGGGAGGAACTCTTGGGTGCACAAATTCCTACCATTTTTGCTACCGGTGGAGAAGCAGATGTCTTCCAATATTTATATCAAAAATCTGGTGTCAGTTCTGGTCCAGATGGTCTTGGTGGTTTGCATGTGCGAGGTGGCAGTGGAGATCAGAATCTTATTCTTTACGACGGCGTCAAGGTTTACAATCCTTATCATACACTTGGTCTTTTTTCGATGTTTAATACGGATCTTATCAAAGAAGCCAAGTTCAGCAAATTTGATTTTAATCCTAGAAATGGTGGACGTGTTTCTTCTATTCTAGATATTCGTACTAAGGAAGGAAGTACTAAAAAATGGACTGGTGATTTGGGATTAAGTACATTGGCTGGGCAGGTCAATATCAATGGCCCTTTGATCAAAGACAAGACTTCGATTCTTCTGTCTGCAAGAAGAACTTATTTGGATGGTTTTATAAAAGATAGAACGGCTAACGATAAATTTCTTGTTGACCAAAATGGTTTTGCCAATCACTATTTCTACGATATAAATGCAAAGATTCACCATATTTTCAGTGACAAAGACAAACTCTTTGTCAGTTTTTACAATGGGCAAGATGTGTTGTTCGACATCACTGATACAGAAGAAATTCTTGATAATCCAATAGAGAGCGAATTGTTTACAATAGCAGATTTTGGATGGGACTGGGGCAATTTGGTTTCTTCTATAAGATGGAATCATTTGTTTGGTGAAAAACTTTTTTCTAATATAACCGTCAGCCTGAGCGATTTTTCTTACAGGAGTTATACCGTTTACAGCGAAACAGAATTCGATAATGATGTAGTTGTTAATTCCAATGAATTGACTACTCTATTTACCTCTGGTGTGAAAGAATGGGGCTTTAATTATGACTTCAATTATTT
>CALIAG010000023.1 GCA_938041325.1 uncultured Saprospiraceae bacterium
TCCCCGCTTCTTTATATTCCGATACTTTTTTCTTAAAAAAATCAACTTCTTTCTCAATCATGTTATCCATACCTTCTGAATTAAGCCGCCAAATTAGTAAAATATAAGCTCCAATCTAAGAATTCATCCAAAGATTACTCATTTTTTTTATATGATGAAAACAACATACAAACACCCCTTCATGTTCTATTTTACCCCTTCCTCAAAAAAGAAACACATCCTCCCGAAAACCGAAAGACACACGCTATTCGAAAACCGAAAGAATTACGCCCTCCCGAAAACCAAAAGAATCACGATATTCGAAAACCGAAAGAATCACGAACTACCGAAAACCAAAAGAATCACGAATTCCCGAAAACCAAGAATCACGCTATTCGAAAACCAAAAGAATCACGAACTACCGAAAACCAAAAGACACACGAACTCCCGAAAACCAAAAGAATCACGAATTCCCGAAAACCAAAAGACACACGAACTCCCGAAAACCGAAAGAATCACGAACTCCCGAAAACCAAAAGAATCACGAACTCCCGAAAACCGAAAGAATCACGAACTCCCGAAAACCAAAAGACTCACGTCCTACCGAAAACCAAAAGAAACAAAAACTACCGAAAACCGAAAGAAACAAGAACTATCGAAAACCGATTTTTAAACCTCCAACACATACAACATCAGTTCCTCCTCATCATTCGGTATACGAATCATCTTTTCAAAAGTCAAACCCAATTTCTCCAATAGCTTTCTAGAGCTTTGATTGCTCGGTAAAGTAATGGCACTTATCTTTTTGATACCGAAGATATCCAAGCCAACATTTTTGATTTTCTCCGCACTTTCAAAAGCATAACCTTTCCGTTCATATTGAGGTAAAAATGCAAAGCCTATATCCACACCGTCTATGCCTTCCCGGTTGTACAAACCACAACTTCCAATTTTGATTTCACCCTCTTTTTTGATTACAGTAAAATTCGAATAGCCAATTTTTATCTGATCAGGCATTATTCTTTCATGGATGTATTTAATTGCGTCTTCTTTTGTTCGCACTTTGCGGTCCCCAATATTGGCTAGCCATTTGGGAGAGTTTAATAACTCCAAAATAAAATCCGCATCTATTTCAGAAGTGGCTCTCAGGATTAACCTTTCCGTTTCAAATTGTGTGGGAAATTTCATGGTCGTAATAAAAATTGATTTTTACTTAAATCACCAAGCATTCAATAGTAATACTAATTGCTAACACTAAGTACCAAATACCAAATACAAAGTCTTAAATACTAAATACTAAATACAAAGTCTTAAATACTAAATACTAAATACTAAATACTAAATACTAAATACTAGATACTAAATACTATTGCAATTTTTCTAAGGTCTCAAAAAGTTCCCCTTTGGAAATTAAGCAGCCATTTTCAAGCATTTTAAAAAGCTCTAAATCGCGAGCAGGCTTGTATTGTTTCTCCGCAGAATAGGTGCGTACTTTTGCATTGGTTTCTTTCACGATTGACATGATTGCATCGGGGCTTGGGTTTTCTCTCAAATCCACTTTGTCAGTCCCTTGAATCATAATGCCTCTCATGATGATTTTATCTTCCAAGCATTGGAAAATTTTCACATCCAAAGGTGTCCGAAATTCCAAGAAAGTTATGCCTTTAATTATTTTCTCAAAAACGATATCTGAAAACAAGTCAATTAACTTTTCAGCTTTTTCAGGTTTATCGGCTTTTAGCTTAACCCAATCCTCTCCGGTAACGGTATTTGAAGCTAGGAAATTGATAAATTCAGGTTCCATACCAGCCAATTCTTCCTTATTTAATCTGCGAAATTTCATCTGTTCTTCTTTAATTCTAGTTGAAGCCACAAGTTCCTTTTTCCCGCTTAGAAATAAAAGAATCTGCTTGAAAATCCACAAAATCCCCCTGTTTTTCCCCTAACAATACCATTTTCCTTTTTCCTTGCTTCAATTCTTTACTAAGTTTCAAATGTTTTAATACATTTAGAGTTACTTTATAGGTATAAACGCTGTCTTTATTAAAGCTAAAACTTATAACATTCACATCACCTAAATTTTAAGTTAATGAACAAGTACTTACTCACCATAGTTTTGAGTTTTGCGTGTTTTGCTTCTTCTTTGCATGCGCAACATCCAGGAGCTAAAAGCGCCATTTCATTTAATGCAGTTTTATTCGATTATTATTCTCCAAGTATTGATGAACTTATTGGAGATGATTTTTTAACGACAGGAGCAAAAATTGCTTATCACCGCAACTTAGCAAAAGGCTTAAATTTAGAAATTCCTTTAAAGTTGGCCACTGTTCAATTGCCAATAGAAGGCTTGACTGGTGAGGTAACAAATAATCGGACTTTATTGAACTTAGATGCCATTGGTCAGTTGCAGTTTTTCAAAAAGAAAAATGTTTTTGTACCATATCTGACTGCAGGTATTGGTGGCGTTTTTATTGAAGATGAGGACTTTGATTTTCAAGTGCCATTGGGAGGTGGTTTAGATATTAAACTGTTGGAAGGAATATATCTTATGGCTCGTTCTGAGTATAGAATTTCTTTCGCAGACAATAGAAATAATTTGAATCATCATTTTGGTCTAAAAGCAATTTTGGATAAAGGAGGAAGCCCAATTGTACCGCCGGTAACGGTGACCCCACCTGATAGTGATGGCGATGGTATTGTAGATGCAGAAGACGATTGTCCTCAGGTTGCAGGGCTAGCTGCTTTCAAAGGTTGTCCAGATACAGATAATGATGGCATTGCGGATAAAAATGACGATTGCCCAACGGTTGCAGGTCTGCGAGGTTTCAATGGTTGCCCAGATACAGACAACGATGGTATTCCCGATCCAAAAGACAATTGTCCCAATGAAGTAGGCCCACCGTCCAATAACGGATGTCCAGTTGTAGTATTGGATACGGACAATGATGGTATTCCAGATGATCAAGATGCTTGCCCAACGATTGCTGGTTCAAGACAAATGAATGGTTGTCCTGATAGCGATGGCGATGGCATTCCTGATCCAGAAGATTCCTGCCCAAGAGCAGCGGGTCCCTTGTCCAATAATGGATGTCCGGTTACAGAGTTGAATGAAGAGGATAAGGAAACGTTGAACTTTGCAGCTCAAAATATTCAATTTGAAACCAACAGCGCTTCAATCAAAACAGTTTCTTACACAGTCTTGGATAAAGTCCTTGATATTTTACAACGATATCCAAACTTTAATGTCGCAATCAATGGACATACTGATAGTGTTGGAAATTCTGCCTACAACCAATCTCTTTCAGAGCGTCGAGCTAAATCCTGTTACGATTATTTATTGGGCAAAGGAATTACATCCAACCGAATGAATTTTAAAGGTTATGGTGAAAGCCAGCCTATCGCAGATAATAAAACTGCTGCAGGTCAGAAAGTAAATAGAAGAGTGGAGTTTGTATTGACTCCTCAATAAATAAATTTTTAATCTTTATTAAAAAATCCTTGCTCTCAAAAGAGCAGGGATTTTTTTTGGCTCACCCGATCGCAAGGGATGTTCCCGCTATTTAAAAAGCTACCATTTATACATAACTTGTAAAAGCCAAACCATTTTATAAATAGATGTCTCTTCAATCCATTTAAAATTTTTTAAAAGTCGATTTTTTTAAAGAAAATAGTTCGTTGATTAACAGTTGTTTACAAGTGTTTTCGTAAGTTGTTTGAAAAATAATTTATGGAATTTTGAAAATCCTGCGTCTTGTTAGTAGAGGCCCTGTTCGATCGAAGCCTTCTGGCTATTAATTTTTACATATGATTCTTGGAAAATGATCCAAGATGAGGCAGGATTGCTAAGTCCAGTTGGAAAATGCACCGAGTGAGATCGGTGGCGGTGGTGGTAAGGGTGGGCCCTCCAACAAAGAGGGCAGCTCAATCAAATCACAAAAAACAAATTTTGAGAGGACTAAATCAATTCCTTTGAGATGAACTCAAAAAGCGGAGTGTAAGCTCCCATGAAATGAAGCACAAGCAGGATGGCTTAGAAAAAGTTCTTAACTAAAACCATCAGTTTTCAAAACCTATTTAAAAAAGATAAGTATCGCTCCAATAGCTGTTAAAACCAATATCATATTTCGATACAACTTCTCATTGATTTTTGCTACGATCTTTGTCCCGACCCAAAAACCAAGAATGGTTGCAGGGATAAGTTTAAGATCCATGCTCAAAGATTCGTAATTGATGGTTTCCCAAACAAAATAATGAAACGGAAATTTGAATATGTTGACAAAGAAATAGAGCCATGCAGCAGTACCAATAAATTCATTTTTGGGAAGACGCATAGCTAAGAAAAATATGTTGACAAATGAACCTGCTAGATTTCCTACCATTGTTGTAAAACCTGCAGTAAATCCCATACTTCCTCCAAAAAGCCAATGTTCTGGAACAGCCGCCTTGCTCTTGAATTTTTCCCACCAAAACATCATGATAACAGAAATCAAAATGATGAACGCCATCCCTTTTTTGAAAACCGCCTCCGGCAAATCTTTTCCAATAAAGGCACCTAAGAGAATCCCCGCAATCATCCATGGCATCAATTGGATCAAGTATTTCCATTTTGCATGTCGCCGATAATAAGTCACTGCCATGATATCACCAACAGAAAACAAAACCAAGATTAGACCAGTAGAAGCTTTGCTTCCAAAAATCAATGCCATCACCGTGACGATTACAATTCCAATTCCCTTAATCCCAGATTTTGAAATCCCAATGACAAAGGCACAAAGCAATGCAACTAAAAATTCTATGTTGCTGATATCATAATTGGGGTTGACTTGGAGCGGTAGAAACATATTGAGAATTCGGGGTTATTTTTCAATTCCTTTTAAAATAAAGCTTATAATTTCCTTTTCCATTTTATCTGAATTCAATTCGTCTCCATGGTCGGTATAGTAATCGTACAACCACCGGACGGAAGCAAGGATCGTTTGCGTTGCTATTTTAAGATCCATTCGCCTTATTGATTCAGCATCCATGTTTTGAGCAACTAGGTGTTGAACTTTAGATTCGTATTCTTTTCGTTCTGCTAAAAATGCACTCAACTTTGGTTCTTTTAAATTTCTCCAATCATTCACCAGTAGAGCAACTTCATAAGGCTTTGCGGCAGTCAATTTTACGTGAAAAGCAACAACTGCTTCAAGCTTTTCCAAAGGAGAATCAGAAGATTGTTGAATGAGATCAATATTAGAATGAAATTCTGATGAAAGATCAAACAGATAATTTTCTAATATGGATTGCTTTGATTTTATATAATTGTAAATGTTGGCGACTTCGAAGTTCATTTGAATGGCAATGTCTCTCATCGTTGTTGCCTTAAACCCTTTCTCATGGAAAAGTTTTAAAGTAACTTCAAAAAATTTTTTTCTTTTATCGCTTTTGTTCATTAAAATTATCGCAGCTTAAATAAAGAATAAGATTTCATTTTTATCCTATTTTTAACTGTAAAGTACTTAATTGAAGTGGAAATTCTAACTTTTTCGCCTTATGTCAGATATTGAATAAAATTAAGTCTATTCGATTGTACCATTATTGCCAATTAAAAAGTAAATTAGGTCAGTTGTTAATATCGACTTCTTGGTAGGTATCCCAAGTGGTTTTTAAAGTCAAATTATAACAGAGATTGAACAAACTGGATGTAAATAAAAGTTGGAAAGAAATTGTTTCAGCTGGGAAAAAAGGGTTTGAAGACCTTTTCCTTTCTTGCTATCCCTTTTTCTTTGTCACCGGATATCGATTATCTGGGGATAAAGATTTTACCAAAGATATCATCCAAGTCTTTTTTTTAGAATTGTATGAAAAGCAAGATCAAATTAAGAATGTAGATAATATCAATGCGTATTTGTCTACTTCCTTCCGGAGAAAAGTAATTAATGAGATTCAAAAGAAAGACAAAAGACGCAAACATCTTTCAGTTAATAGTAATCAGAATTCCAGCCCATCCTATGAAACCTTATTGATTAAATCTCAAAAAGAAGAAGAGCAAAAGTTTATGCTGGAGAATGCTTTGGACGGTTTACCTGTGGTCCAAAAAGAAATGATTAAAATGCGATTCCTCCAAGAATTGAGCTATAAAGAAATAGCAGAAATTACCGGAAAAAGTCCTCAGACTATTTATAATCAGATTCATACCGCCATTTCGAAGCTTAAAAAAGGCCTCCTTGCGCTTATTTGTTGAAGGAGCAATACACCCATCTTAGATAGCCATTTTTCTGGCAAGTTTTAGCTAATTAAAGATCAAATAAGCTCATTCATCTTCTTTTATAGATTCTTTTTTTGAAAAAAAGGAAAAAACTTTCTTATTGGATAGTAAAAACCAGAGTTGACCCACTCATCTATTTGGATAAACAACTCAAAAGCTATCAAACTTACCTTTGATAAGCTTCGTACATGCCTGTAATATCATTTAAAACGAATACAAAGGAATGGAGCATAACTTTAAATCGGTTGAAGATTTAGTGGCGTCTGAACAATTTCAAAACCATGTCTTAAGACCAACTGAACAATCAAGCACTATTTGGGAAAAATGGTTGCTGGAAAACCCTAAGAATGAAGAAGATTATTTTGAAGCTCAAAAGATAGTAAAATCATTGTTTTTGCAAGCCAGTGAAGAAGAAATAGAAATAGAATTTGCTTTATTTAAAGATAAATTAAGCAAACTTCAAGCTCCTAAAGGAACAAAAGAGAAAACCTCTATTGTACGACCTATTATGAGTATCGCAGCTGTTTTTGCAATCCTTACTTTTGGTTTCCTTTTTTGGCAAAGCAACGCTAAAAAAGAAATTAGCTTTTCTGATACAAGAACCACTTTTGCGGAAACAAAAGTGGTAGATCTTCCAGATGGAACAAAAGTAACTTTAAACGCAAACTCTAAACTGAAAGTCGTTGAACAGTGGACGCTTACAAAAAATAGAGAAGTTTGGTTGGAAGGCGAGGCTTATTTTGATGTAGCACACACCGGTGTTGCTGACGACCGCAAATTCGTTGTTCATACTGAAAAAGGAGATGTAGAGGTCTTTGGTACAAGTTTTAATGTAGCGCAACGCAAAGGAGCTTTTGAAGTAACTTTAGTAACAGGAAAAGTAAGCTTGTCAATACCAGACAGAGGAAAAATTGAAATGAAACCAGGTGAGATTGTAAGCCTTTCAGCAGAAGGGAAATTCATTCACAGGACCATTGAAATAGAAATTTATACTGCTTGGAAAGAAGATAAAATGATTTTTAAAGAAGCACCGATCTCTAGTATAATCGCAAGATTGCAAAACGAGTTTGGTGTCGAACTTAAAGTGAACGATAAAAAATTGTTGAATAGAAAAGTAAGTGCTTCTCTTCCGCAAAACGATCCACTTTTATTATTAGAAGCACTTTCAGAGTTGTATGATTTGAAAATTGAGGAAACAGGAGAAAAGTCGTTTACTATAGAATAAAAAACGAACGTCTCTTAAAGCCTTAGTATTTTAGAACAAAAACATTACCACGATAGATGAACAAAATTTTACCACACCTGCTGGTGGCTTTTTTTGTATTTGGCTTGATCAACCTGTGTGCTGCGAATTTGACGTATGCACAATCAAGCGCTCAAAGTACTTTGCCACTATCTGATGCCATCGAAGCCTTGGCTCAGCACTACGAAATTAATATCGTCTACGATGCAGATCAGCTCAAAGGGAAAACGGTTAAAGATTGGACCGCTTCTAACCAAACCATAGATAAGGATCTAGAGAATCTGTTGAAACCTTTCAATTTTGATTTCAAAAAATTAAAAGACAATACCTATATCATCAAGAAATCGAAAAAGCGAACTCCGATTTCTGCTCCCAAGCTTAGTGATAAGCAACCTGCGAAACCAGCAGCTAAAACCTTAACGGTAACGGGTTCTATATATGATGAAGATTCCTACGAGCCTTTAATTGGTGTCAACATCATCGTGAAAGGAACTTCCAAAGGAACAGTTACAGATTATAACGGAGCATTTACTATAGACGTAGAAGAAGGTCAAATATTGGTTTGCTCTTATCTCGGTTTTATCACAAAAGATATCGAAGTAAAAGAAGCCAACCTTGGAAAGATATATATGGAAACGAACGCCAAGCAATTGGACGAAGTCGTTGTCATTGGTTATGGAACTCAAAAACGAAGCGACCTTACAGGTTCTCTTTCTTCAGTAAGTGAAAAAGAATTAAAACAATTGCCTTCCTCTAGTTTAGATCAAGCTCTGCAAGGAAGAGCTGCAGGTGTACAAGTGACTCAAAACTCCGGTGCACCAGGTGGAGGAATCTCAGTTCGTATCCGAGGAATTGGATCTACTTTGACCGCTGAGCCATTGTATGTAATTGATGGTATTCCAGTTGTGAATGACAACGCCGGAACGTCTACAAGTTTTACAGAATTAGATGGGGGAGGACAAAACCCTTCGGCATTAAACACCATCAATCCAAATGATATAGAATCCATCGAAATTTTAAAAGATGCATCTGCAACCGCAATCTATGGTTCAAGAGGAGCCAATGGCGTTGTATTGATTACCACAAAAAGAGGAAAGAAAGGTAGGTCGACAATTTCAGTAGAAAATTACGTTGGCTTGCAAGAATTGGGGAAAGAAATTCCCGTTATG